>JAJFMM010000126.1 GCA_021772165.1 Chlamydiota bacterium
AAGAGAGCTCCATTGAGCTCTTGTTAGCACAGCGCTATGAACATGCGGATGAGAGAGAAAAAGCGATCGGCCTCTACGACAAGATTACAGCCAGAAGCCCCACAGTACGCAATTTCGCCAGCGCCTACGCCTCGTTAAAAAGCGTACGCCTCCGCTTGGCTAAGTGGTCGAAAGAACCTCTTGCGCCTACAAATCCAGAAATGGGAAAGGTGCTAGCTCAGCTTAAAACACTCACTCTACAAAAGACGTTGGCAAATGAACCTGTCCATCTAGAAGCTGCTCTGGAATATGTAGATCTACAAGCAGCACTGGAGTCGGACTCCAATCGAGATGAAAAAAGGCTCTCGCTTCTCCATAAGGCTAAAGAAGATTTTGAAGCAGAAGATGACATTCTCTCTAGAGACTATCATGCTGGCAGGAAAAGCTCTGTCGAGAAAGATCGGATCTACCGCTGCTACCTCTCTTTGTTCGAGGCAGAAATCGTTCTTTGCCGCTTTACACTCAGCAAACAAGAAAAAGAGAGGTTCCAGCTGTTGGAAAATGCTAAAAAGCTCTATGAAGAAATTTTAACAGACCCACCTACTGAGTACCTGGCGAAGAGGGCCCGTAGGCAACTGGAGCTATTAGAGAAATGATCAGAGCTGGTTCACAGAGACTAAGAAATAGGCGCTTACTGAGCGCATGCGTCTTCTTTTCTCTGTTTCTGCATGCGTCTCTCCTCTGTCTATTCCAGACCAAATCTGTCTGGATTGACACTTCCATGCCTCCAGCAGAAGGAAAAAAAACATGGGAAATGGCCTCCCGGAGTGAAATTCTGAAAGAGACGTTTCAAACTATGTCTAAGTCTCGAGAAGAAAAATCACTCAGCCCACAAAAAATGGCAACCAGCCAAGCGTTGAAGCAGACCTTTGATTTTCTGAACATCGAAGAGCCTGGGAACGCACTACAAGATTCTAAGCCCTTGCCCTTCAACCCCACTGATCTATTTGCCCAAAATACAGCAGCGCCCATCCAGATCTCATCTCCCTTGGCATCTCTTGACCTATTTCCTTCAGATCTAGAACTACCGACCTTAGCAGCCCCACCCTCAACATCTACTCCATCGTCAGCTCTACCGCAAAAGCTGCAGGAAATGCTCACATTCAACGAGGCTCTATTCGACCCCTTACCGGAAGAGCCTACTTCGCAGGCCATTGCCTATGAAAGCTCCTCACTAGAAACACCCCTTCTCACAGATGAGACGATCCAGAAGAGAGCCTCTCTATCCATACCAACGCCTCCGCTGCCCTCGTTTCCAACGCTCGACGATCTAGACACCTCTTCTTATTCAGATTCCTTCGACCTGGACATTGTCTGCAGTCCTAGAGAGGACAAAGAGGGATATCTCTTTGCGCTGACCCTTATTCCCAGACAAGATCTTCGTCTACCAAAGATCAAACAGCACTACTCCTTTCTGATTGACCGCGCTAATTCCGTCCAGAGGGAGCGCCTGCTCGCCACGAAGAGCGCAGTATTTAGAGCTTTAGATGAGCTTGATTCTGAGGACACCTTTAATATCGTGATCTTCGACAGTAAAGTAGAAAAGGCCTTTCCATCGAATCAAACCGTCACTTCTGCTTCACTGACAAAGGCTAGAGATTTTCTGGATCAAGTACAGTTAGGCAGTTTTTTTACACCGGCGGATCTGTTTAACCCACTTCTAATGACCCTTCCCTATCGAGTCGAGGACGACGAAGTCTATACAACAGTCCTCCTAACGGATGGAGAAAATTTTTCTAAAAAGAGCGCAATGCAGGCCGTTTTGCAAACCTGGACTTTGCAAAATAGAGGTAAAGCAAGCTTATTCACGATCGGAATGGGCAGTGACTTCCATCTTGCTGCACTAGATGCTGCCAGTGCTTTTAACAAAGGACACCTCTACTACTCGCCAACCAAGCGAGGCTTGCGCAGAAAGCTACTTCGCTTGATGAAAAATGTTCATTTCCCCGTAGCCAAGAATATTTCGGCCAAAGCGATCACAACCTATCCAGAAGGCTCTATTGAGCTCTTTCCTAAGTCGCACCGGATGCCCAATCTCTATCTCAACCAACCGATCGTCATCCTTGGATCCTGCGACAAACAAGATGATTTCATCCTATTTGTTCAAGGGCGATGCAAAGATTGCTGGTTCAACATCAAAAAAACGATCTCTTTCATCAATGCTAAAAAAGGCGGCCACTCCCTTCGCAAGGAATGGGCCCTGCAGCAAGCTTACGAATGCTACGAGCGCTACACCCTCGATGACAACCCCGATCACCTCGTAGAAGCGAAGCAACTCCTCTTACCGTTTGACATCCAGCCCGCCTTCCAATGAGCCTTCGCATCCACGCCGGTCTTTTTAAAGGCCGCGTCCTAAAATCGCCCAAAAGCAAAACAACACGCCCTACACAAGGGGTTTTACGCCAAGCTGTGTTCAATATTTGTCAGGGAAAAGTAAGCCAAGCGAGCTTTCTCGACCTTTTTGCAGGAAGCGGCGCAATGGGCTTGGAAGCGCTTAGCAGAGGGGCAAGCCGCGCTGTATTTGTAGAACAAGATCGGGGAGCCTCACTCTGTATTAGAGAAAATATCTCCCTGCTGCATCTTGAAGAAAAGGCCCTCTTGATCTCATCCGACCTTTTTATTGCCCTTGAAAGACTTGGCAAAAAGAAAGCCCCTTTTGATCTCATTTATGTCGACCCTCCTTATGGCAATCCCACCTTCCTAACCAAGGTTTTAGATGGGGTGCAGCAGCAGAACCTTCTGAGCAAAGAGGGAACGATCTTCATCGAAGATTCCTCGCACGACGCTGAGATACAGTATGAATCAGACGCTCTGAAAAAAGTTGACGTGCGTCGTTTTGGGATTGCGCGTCTCTATCAATTCAAGGTTCTATCATGAGAATTTCTCTATTTCCAGGTACATTTGATCCTCCCACCAACGGACATCTCGATCTCATCGTTAGAGCCGCACAACTCTCTGACAAGCTCATTGTGGCCGTCGCCGAGCAGCATAAAGGACTCTTTACCTCGGAAGAGCGCGTCGAGCTTCTGAAGCAGATCGTTCCAACAATACCCCATCTAGAAATCGTACATTTCCAAGGGCTTGTTTCCGATTTTGCAAGAGAGTGCAACGCCTCATCCTTCATTCGCGGGCTGAGAACTACAGCGGATTTCGACTATGAACATCAAATGGCGTTTGCCAACCGCAGGCTCTGTGGGCTGGAAACACTGTTTCTTACCGCAGATCCCACCTATGCGCAGATCAGCTCGACGTTGATCCGAGAAATCGCTGTTTTTAAGGACTCTCTCAAAGATTTTGTTCCTGAAAAGATCGAAAGCGCGATCCTGAAACGATGCAAAGAAAAGCTTGGGTGAGCCGACGGCTCACCCAAGAACAATCAAAAATTAACGCATATCAACCAATTTGCCCGCTTCGTAATAAGCAACGGACTCATTTCCTTCTTGGTCATACTTACGCTTTGGCCCATCTAAAGAGTCATCGACAAAAAACTGCTCTAGATAAGGTTTTCCATCATCATAATATTTGCTGAACTTGCCATGCTTGAGACCCTCTCGGTACTCAGCTTCGAAAACCAGCACACCCTCAGCATTCCAGCATTGGCTCAACCCTTCCAATTTATCGTTGGAATAGAGACAAACCGAACCTAGCTCACCGTTTTCAAAATAGGTTTTCTCTTCACCCTCTAAAACATCATTTACATAATGACTTTCTCGATAGATGGCGCCGGATGGAAAAAATTGCATCGTCCAACCATTGCGCACATCATCGTGAAGTTCTGCCGTAGCGATGATTTTTTCCTTAGGATCGAAAAAGGTAGCAATGCCCTCTTTCTTTCCATCTACATAAGGAGTCTCTGCTATCTTCTTCCCATCGGGGCTAAACTCAAATGCGAGACCCTGGAGAAGATCTTCCTCATAGTTCGCTTCAAGAGCAGCGAATTTTTCACCGGCTTCATTGGGAAGGAAATAGACTAGGTGAGGACCCTCTTTTAGGTTGTTCTTATAGTGGAAAACAACATCTCGGCCCTCTTTCGTTTTTTGGTAGTAACGACCTTCAAGCTTCCCTTTGACGTAGTTGCCCTCTTCGGCAAGAATTCCCTGAGGATCAAACAGCTGTTTGACTCCATGCATAACACCTTCTTGATAAACGATGTTTGATTGAAGCGTTCCGTCAGTATAATAGGTTTTCTCTTCACCGTCCAACTGCCCATCTTCATTAAAATGATGAACGCGGGCGATTCTGTCTTCGTAATCTTTTGCAATTTCGCGGTAGAAATATTCTCTATGCTCACCGACTGGCTTATTCTCTTTGAACGTTTGGACAGAGCGAAGGAGACCATCTGGATACCAGGATTTCCATTCACCATCCATGAGATCATTAGAGAAAGAGATGACACGCTCTAGCTGACCATCTTCGTAAAACCACTCCTGCGGCCCTTCTTTCTTACCATGGTCAAAGTTCTGGCGGGAGCGAATCTGATCTTGATTCCACCAAGACATCAACACGCCATGCTCTAGATCTTTTTCATAAAAAGTTTCTAAGACAAGATGACCCACTTCGCTCCATTCGCGATGCCATCCCATTTTCAAACCATCGGCATATTCCGTCCGATTTTTTAACTGCCCATTCTCGTGCCATTCAGAAAAAGTGCCGTCTGGTTGATCGGCATGAAAACGCCCCTCAAATTTGCAAAGGCCATTTGGATGCCAAAGAGCCATCTGTCCATTTTTCAAATTGTCAGAAAAATGAGCTCGGCAAGCAAGCAGACCACTTTCGCGCCATTCTTCATGAACACCCTCTCGCTTTCCATCGACAAAATAAGTACGGGTTTTGATCTGACCGCCGTGGAAGTATTCTTTCTGTTCTCCATCAAACTGATCATCTTCGTAGCGATACTCGATCTTTGGAGATCCATCGGCAAAATATTCTGCATAAATACCGTGGCGTTTGTCGTCTCGCACGAAAAATTCTCGGATGCAAACACCCTCTTCATTGCATTCGATGACAGGCTCCATCAAATTACCCATGCTATCGAAGAGAGCGAGCATCTCATCTTTACCATTGGAATGTTTGCGCCAATGCTTGCCAACGGGTTTTCCGTCTTTGAAAACTCCATCGCCAAGAAGCGTCCCATCTTCAGCAAAAAACTGCTCTTTGCCCTCTTTTTTCCCATTTTTATAGTTGAGGCGATAACTCTCTTTGCCATTGGAATGGTAGCCCATATGCAAGCCGACGCGCTGACCATTGCGGTAATCTGAAACTTCGATCAGGTTGCGCTTCTCATCGTAAGAGACCACAGCTGGATTTTTTCCATTTCCATGAAGCTCGCCATGGACAAAATGCCTTTGAGATTTAAGAGCACCATCGGGATGCCATTCCATTGCGATGCCGTGAATCTCGCCATCGACATAAGGAACCATAGAAAGCTTTCCATCAGTTTCAGAATAACGAATGGCTTCTCCGGAAAGTTTTCCGTCTATATATAAGGCCGTTTCTTTCTGTTTTCCAGTTTCGTAAAACGATTCCGATACTCCATCAAGAACGCCATGTTTATAGCGATCAATCGACTGAATCTGTCCATCGGTATAAAAAGTAGCGCACTCTCCATCCAATAATCCTCGCTCAAATTTGGCAGCACCAACGGGCTGTCCCTGAGGAGAAAATTCTACTTTCATCCCATGAGGTACAATGTGGGAATTCCAGAAAGAGTATGCGGGTTCAGATTCATCGATTTGAATCACATCGGCCTCAGAGAGAACGCCTCCCTGCTCGTGCCAGTGAATCTGCTTTATTGCGAGTTCCTGCCCACCGGGAACAGGTTCAAAAAAGATAGCCATCTTTGGATGGCCATTGCCAAAGGCTTCGACAATTTCATACCGCCAATTCGGCTGACGAGGTTTGAGTTGAATGGCGATGGATGCAGGAGAAGATGGCTCACCGGCAGTTAAAGAAGGCACTTGGACAGCAAGTAGAAGGGCTAAAATGGAACTCAAATACTTCATAGAATCTAACCATTGGTTTTGAACAAAAGAATGTTACCGCAGTTAGAGTTCAACATCAAGACGCATCTACGCACCCTGATACACACCCTGACTAGCGGGCTAGTACCCCTTCAAAAACGGAAAACCGATCGGGCAGTGTCCATGTAATTTTTCTCTTACCATCTGAAAGAGTTAAAATTCCCTGAGGAGAGAGCTTCCCTGATGCGGAAAATTGAAAGGAAAGAGCGCTTACTTCTTCCTGATTGAAGTGAATTTTGCAAGAAGTGCTCCAAGACACGGAAACAGCTTTCTGCATTTCAGGACAGGATTTATGGAGAAAAAACTTCCCCTCTTTCTTCTCTAAAATAGCGATCCAATCCGCCTGTGCATTCAAAGAAAGGCGTCGACAGGCTTCCAATTCAACAAAAAGCCTATCGACAGAGGAGCTAAATTTTTTTTCCTCGATCCCTTTTCCTACACGCAACCCAATCGCACCGGACACCAATGCGATGAGCAAAATTCCAATGAGGATCTCCAAAAGAGTAAAGGGCCGCTTAAATATCGTCTTCATCTGCGACATTTTGATCTTCTACCTTACTCTTGTGATGCTTTCGGTTATAGTCCTCTAGCTTCTTTGAACGGATGTTCACGTCATTGCGAGATCTGTTCAAAGTGATAATAAAATCATCACCCCAGCCATCTTTCAATAAAGTTTTTGGATCTTTTGCTAAGCCGGTCGATTCAATGGATTTCTCAATTTGACCGAGGACCTCACCCATGTTTCCTAGTTCAGCATAGCGCAAAAGAAGTAGCTCTTTGAGCTGATCCATGGCCCGCTCCGTACGGAACGCCTTTCCTTTCTCCAAGGCACCGCGCATGTTGTATCCAATCGCCCCTGTGATCAAGGTAATCAGAAAGATCACGATCATAACTTCTAGTAAAGTCAGTGTTCTTTTAATCATAAAAATTTCTCCAATAGTTTTATTTGGGGAAGATCTGAAAAAGTCATGTTCCCAGATCCTCCCTACGCAGCAAAGCTACTTACATCGGTCAGTGGTAGCAGAACGGAAAGCAGAACGAATCCGACCATTCCGCCTAAAATTAAAAGTAAAATCGGCTGCGCTAACGTCGTAATATGAGCAA
Source organism: Chlamydiota bacterium (assembly GCA_021772165.1). Lineage (GTDB taxonomy): Bacteria > Chlamydiota > Chlamydiia > Chlamydiales > SM23-39 > JAKBAE01. The sequence continues at coordinate 7,164 of JAJFMM010000126.1, forward strand.
ACGATTTTTCCAGATCTTCTTCATAGATGGAAGCGATCTGATGCATCATTGCAGGAAGGCTTCCACCTGCTTGAGCAATTCCCAGCATCCGAGGGATAAGAGGCGGAATAAACAGCTTACCGCTCAGTGCCTTTTCAAAGGTCTCTCCTTCTTGAATTTGACGTAGAGCTTCCTCCATCGATTTTTCTGCACCGGGATGCCGCAGCGTCTTTCCAGCCTGCTGCATAGCAAACAGCGCAGGCAAGCCCCCTTCCAAAAGCGTGGCAGAGGCTCTGAAGAAGCGCGCCAGTGCAATTTTTGCCCAGAGCTCTTTGACTCCGGGGAATCGCAAAAACATTTTTTTCACCAAAAGTTTGCCCTGGTTGGAAAAAACAGTCCACGCAGCCCCGGAAATCAGACAGGCTAGAAGGGCGACTAAAAACCATTTTGCTCTCAAAGCAAAATGGCTACAGGCAAAGACAAATCGAGTGAAGGAGTGCAGCTCCTTTCCCTCAAAAAGATCAAAGAGAGACGGCACGACAAAAAAGAGTAAGGTGTTGAGAACGACTAGGCAAAATGTCCCGAGAAGAGCGGGATAGAGAAGTGCACCCAGTAGCTTTTTTTTCATTTGAAGTTGTCGATCAATCAGACGAGCCAGCTCTTGCAAGGCTTTGACAAGCCCTCCGGTTTTTTCTGCATTCGCTATCATGGATCGATAAAGAAGATCAAAAGAGCCCTTATGTTTTTTCAGTGCTTCGGAAAAAGGGCGTCCGGAGCGAATCTGATCACATAGATCGAGGAGCAGCTCATGCGTTTTGTGGCTGCAATACTTTTCCTCCAGAGAAGAGAGGCATTCGTAGAGAGGGAGGCCGGCGTCTAGCAGTCGAGCCAACTCACGAGTCAAAGAGAGAACTTCCGAAAGCTTCAGAGTTCCTTTATCTCTTTTTTCTCCAAGAGAAGTTACATTAACGACTAGAATTTGACGACGGATAAGCTTAAGTGTAGCATCTTGCAGGGATTCCGCATCGACCGTTCCTCGGATGTTGCGGCCTTTCTCACTGAGAGCATTGTAACGGAAGAGAGCCATGGCCTACCCGTCCGAGTCGTCTTGTGCAATACGAGTCACACGCAGCACTTCGGCAGCAGTTGTCAACCCTCTCATTGCCAGCTGGCAACCTTGTTCAAAAAGTGATAGAAATCGGTACGAAGAAGCTATTCGACGGAGCTCTTGTGCATCGGCACTCTTAACCACCTGCGCCTTGATTTTGGAATACATAGGCATCAGTTCGTAAATTCCATGCCTACCCTTATATCCGGAACCATAACAGTGCTCACAGCCACTTCCCTTAAAGAGATTGCCATCGGAGAGGTCATCTTTTTTAATCCCAAGCTCCGCCAGCTCTTCCGAAGAGGGCGTATAGTTAATCCGACATTGAGGACAAATGCATCTGATAAGTCTTTGCGCCAAAACGCCTAGAATCGAAGAAGATAAAAGATAAGGCTCGATACCCATATCAGCAAGACGTGTTAGGGCTGAAGGAGCATCATTCGTATGCAAAGTACTGATCACAAAATGACCCGTGAGAGAAGCTTGAATGGCAATTTCCGCAGTTTCTTTATCTCTAATTTCTCCAATCATGATCACATCGGGATCTTGTCGAAGAATATGTCGCAGCCCTTTGGCAAAATCCAGATCGATGCGCGGATTGACATTCATCTGAGAGATGCCCGGCAGCTTGTATTCGACAGGATCTTCAATCGTGATGACATTGACCTCCCCGCTTATGATTTCAGAAAGCGCGCTATAAAGGGTTGTCGTCTTCCCACTGCCGGTAGGTCCCGTTACGAGAATAATGCCCTCAGGAGCGCGGATCATTTTCCGAAAAGCACGGAGAGTTTTCTCATCCATACCTATTTTTTCGAGCCCTAGAAGTACGTTCCCCTTGTCCAAGATACGTAGTACGATTCTCTCTCCATGGACAGTCGGGATTGTACTGACACGAAAATCGATCTCTCGCCCACCTTGGCGAAGCTTAATCCTACCATCTTGGGGAAGACGATGCTCCGCAATATCCATCTTCGCCATGACCTTGATGCGTGTGATGATCGAAGCTTGCGTTTCCTTAGGAGGAGCGTCGCGTCGTAATAGAGCACCATCGATGCGGTAACGCACAAGAAATTCATTTTCTCCAGGCTCGAGATGGATATCTGAGGCGCCTTGTTGGATAGCTTCCAGAATCATTGTATTGACCATACGGACGACTGGATTCTGATCTGCCATCTCTAGGAGATCGTAGCCTTCGAGCGACTCCTCTTTCTGCGCGAAGGGCTTTGATTGAGCAAGATCGGAAAAGAGCTTTTTCGCCTCACCATCTTTTTGTCGATAGCACTTCTCAATGGCCGCTTCGATCACAGCTTTTGAGCAGTAGACAGATTGCACCGATTTTTGCAGAAATAGACGGAGCTCTTCGAGAGACTCCAGATCGAGGGGATTACAGGTAGCGACTGTAATTCCACATTCCGTCTGTTCTAGAGGAAGAAGAACTTTCTGCTTAGCAAAAGCGTAGGGAATGAGCTGAATATTCGCCTGAACAAGCGGATATACGGAAAGGTCTTCGCAAATTGGAAGAGCAAAACGCCTAGCTAAAACCTTCCCATCTTCTTTCATGTTTTTTCAAAAAGTAGTTGAAGACTGTTGTCAAACAGCCGTTTTTTTTCTTTGGTTTTTGCCTCTTCCAGGCGCTCAAGAAACTCAGGAAGATCACCGGCGCGTTTCTTATGCTCGTCGTAACGAAGATGTCTTAAATCTTCGACAGGGTCGCGAATAATGTGCGGCGTAATGAAGATAAACATCTCGGTACTCGTATCGTGAGTTTTGCTCGCTCCAAAAAGTTTTCCAATCCCAGGAAGATCACCTAAAAAAGGAACCTTTTCTCTTTTGTCTTCTTTCGATTTGCGCCTGAGGCCTCCCAGAATGATTGTTTCTCCATCGGCTATCTGCACTTCATTGACAACATGCCGTCTTGTTACCGGAGGCCGATCATCTAGAGAAATATCCGTAGTATCAAACGTCACATCCGTCTGAAGAGAAACGAAACCTGGGTGATCTAAATCCTCCTCTTCATCATCCGCCGGCAAATGAATCGTTGGCACCATGACAATGGTCGTTCCATATTGTGCTCGGGTGAATGATTTTTCAATGGCCCCTCCACCGGAACCCTCGAGTTGAATTGCACCGTTGTTGATCGAGATCTCCTCAACGATAGAAGCCGTAGCAGGAGTTTGATTGACCGCTAAAACAGATGTATTCGTGTTGATCCTCAAGTCATCTTGTGCCAGAAGAAAGCTATAGGTGAGGTCAAATCCTGGTAATTTTCCAGAGGGACGCTGGAAGATAAACTTCAAAAGTCCCTTGTCTTTTCCGCGCTCTTCCGCATTGAATGCTATGCCGGTTTCATGGGGAGATTTCGCGGTACTGCCAAAGTTCAGCAAGTTGATTCCGACCTGCTTGCGATCTGTCGTCCGCTTTTCGACCAAGAGAACATCGATCTGAACCATCCTTTTGGGGACATCCAACTTTTTCAAAAGATTTTTGATCTTCGTCAGCTCTTCACGTCGGACGACCATCAGAATAGAAGCGGTCTTTGAATCGACAATGAAATTGCCATAATTGGATCTCGCCTTCGATTCGATGACACCGGGTTGTGCAACAGGGGGGCTTACAGGAAGCACCGGACTGAAAGGAGAGTTAGCCGGTGGATATGGCAAGGCTTGCTGAGCGGGATTTATCTCTTGATGCAGAGGAGTAGAGGCTGCTGTTTCGCTCTTCTTTTCAAGGGTCGAGCCGATTAGCGAATCGTAGACCTGCTCCAACACAGAAGCGATATCTTCCGGGTTAGAGTGCTTGCAGGAATACCAGAAAACAACTTTCTCACCCGGGTCTTCTAGTTGAGCTTCCAGTTCAGCCAAAATGCCTTCGCCTCTTGAAACTGGCTCCTCATCGCCGATCAAGACTAATCCCTGCGGCAAGGTTAAAATCGAGAGATCTTCCCCAGAGCCTTGGAAAAAGGGGGGCCTGGGCTTGGGCGTTAAGCTTGAATCGCCAAAGACAGCTTTTAAAACTCTTTCGCCTTCTTGAGGAGAAATTTTAAGAAGATTGATCACGCGAACAACTTTTCCACGATCCTTTTCCCAGACCGCACGGTACAGCCCCATGAGCTTCTCGACAGTTTCTCTCGTAGAAACGAGGACAACTTTGGAGGAGATCGATTGAATCGTTGTTTGCTTTGGATCGGAGAATCTCTCGAAAAACGCTTGAACAGACTTGACCTGCTCGGGCTGAGGAGAAAAGACATAAAAGATTCTAGAGTGAGGATCAAAAAGAGGCAGATCTTCCTCACGGCTGACAACACCTTCAATCGCTGAAGGATCCAGCTTGAGAATGTAAAGCTGTTTTACAAGGCCATTGAGCTTTCTCGTTCCTACGCCGTTATGAGCAAGAATCATTTCGATCATTTCGCTCCAGGATTCTCGAGGAACGGGAATATTGGAAAAAATACTGAGCTTCATAGCGCTCAGTTCCTGAGGAATGATGTAGAGGTATTCACTAGCTCCATATTCCATGATCAGCTGAGAGAGAGTAATTTCTCCAACATCCCAGAGTGCGTAGCTCTCCATGCCACTCCCGGCATCTTCCGCAAAATCTCTACGCCACTCTTCATCGAGAGCTTCCTTAGATTTCTTAAGCTCTCTGATTTCGTTCAAAAGAGCAACATAAGCAGCTTCATTAGCATCATCTTGAGCTAATGCAGAAGCTTCATCAAATTTTTCCCGGATCGATTTCTTCAGACGAGCCACTTCTTCAGAATAGTTCTGCGTAACCAGATCTTTGGAAGATGCATCATCAAGAACTGCGGTTTCTATCTCATCTGAAAATGAGCAGGTAGTAGCTATCGCAAAAAACAGAGCTAGTAGCATTTTCACTGAAGCCTCCCCATGCGCGCTGTGCGATCAGAGTGGGGGGCTGAGGCTCTTCTCTCAAGTTTGTTGCTCGTAGCTTTTAACTCGATGGGGCAACCTTGCACACGATTTGCGAAAATAAATTGGCCCTGAATGGTTTTGTGCTTCATGTCGATCGTATTCAATATAATTAAATCTCCTGCCCGCTTCCCTTGGATTAAATGCTGCCTCTCTTCGGGTTTGCGTAATATTCTCCAGCGGTTATTTTCTTTAAGAATCCAATCACCTTCGCGAAGAACAAGACACTGCTTTTCCAAAAGACAGCTGATCTTCTTATCCGATCGAATTCTGATTGAACTGAACCATTCTTCAATTTTGATGGGGGGCGTTCCTCCATTTTGCAGAGGGGTGGTAAACCGAACATGGAATTCACCGCTTTCATTCCAGGCGTCCCACTCCAGGCCTTGAGGTGAGGCTGCATGGATTTTAGCCAGGGGCTTGCCCCTTCCTTCTTCGAACGTTGCGGCTTTGGTCCAATGCTTTCCGTCCCAAAAGACCCACTCGCTCACAGTGGCATTGAGCTTGGAGGAGGCGATTTCTACTTTCTGCTCAACCCGCCCACCATCTAGCTGGTTAACTAGATCCGCTCCCATCCATTTTATTTTGCTTAAAACCCTGAAAGGCTCAGAGCAGGGCAACTCACCTACATTTTGCAAGGGTAGTTCCGTAGGCTGCCTACTGAATGCTGTTCTTTGAACATTCTCTCCACACTCCACAAATATTGATGATAAAAGAGATCCATCTTCTTTTAATTCTATTTCAATCCAGAACTGTTCATCTTCATCTTTAAACGTTAGATCTCCCTGATCATTGAACATGAGCCCAAGTCGGGCTGGCAAGGGAAGCTGTCTGGTTAGATGAGAACCCTTAATTCTCAGCAGAGCAAGAGCTTGAGCTCCCATTTCATCTGGTCTCATGGGACAAAGCGACAAGATCAATCGATTTTCAACAGAGGAGATGTCGAATTCAAGTGGATGCGCTTGCAGATCATTAGATAGTAGAGAAGGCAGAGGCTGAGCATCTTGAATCTCAGATACCCTCCTGGAAGGATATGGAAAATTGGGCTGATCTAAAATAGGAAGCAAAGAGGCACCAAAAAGAACAGAAAAAAGGCCCAAAACAGCAACTCCCACGCGCAAAAGCCTTGAGGGATAGTGGGTAAAGAATTCTTGAAGTTGCATAAAATCCGAATTCCCAAAAATGAATCGAGACATTCTAAGAAATTCTCGAATAAAACTCAAACTTGAATCGTTGAGTCTCAGTATGTTCTTTTTTTGTGATAAGAAAGATTGCAAATAATTAAACTAAGTATTTAAATAAAACATATAAGACAAATGACAATAGGAATTGGAATATTGTTTCACCGACTCAAGAGGTGTGGCAGTAATCCAACCTCTGAGTTGTCCTGGGGAAAGGGTGACGGAATGAGCAAAAACAAAATCACCGATAAACTCAAAGAGGGTGTATCGGTAAAAGAGATTGAAGAATTTACCAGAAAGCACACAACGGAAGTGTTTTCAATACTAGCAATTCTTATTGCTACAGTATCTAGTTGCTGGGATTTCTTTACAGGCCCAAAACTGACGATCTTTTTCGTAGCTTTAGGCTGTGTGGTAGCGATTCTCTTCCCCGTTCAGATTGAACGCGGGCTAAAACAGCTATACAACTTTGCATTTAAGCAGGAAAAAACAACTCAGATGATCATTGGAGCTGTGAAGATCGTGGTTGCGATTTTCATTCCGTTCCTAATATTTGGAATTGTTGGATTGCTAGCAGGAAGTTCGTATCACTATTATGTACGCCAAGCACAGATTCTAACTCAGAACCAGCCTAAGAAAAAAGAAGGCCGCTCTGCAGAACCTGGCGAACACGACTGATATACTGCATCGATCACTCGTAGGCGATATTGCCGCAATATCGCCCCCTGAGCTGGATACTTTCTATAAAACCTTTTTCCGCTCTTCAAGATAAGCCTGAAAACCGACTTTCTGGTTGCTAAGGCCCTGTAAGAATGGATCCACCTGACCCTTACAGATCATTTCCTGAAGCTCATCCCACGCAGCGATCTCTCCAGATTTATTCTCAAGTTGTTGCTGTAGGAATGCGATTCTGACAAGATTTTTCCCATAGAGAATAGAATTCTTATCTTCGAGAGCTTCTTTGAGCGATACAGATCTTTCGAGAGCTTCTTGATAGTGTTGTCGAGAAATTGAGAAACTAATGTCTGCGAAGGCGGCATATTCAGGAGCAATTTTCCGAAGCTGCTCAAGAGAGCCTTTAACCATCTTTTCTGCCTCATCACAGCGCCCCGTTACCAATAAAATCTGTGCTATTTGAGAATGAATAGGGTGTGGCCCTGAGATCGTTTGCGTTGCCTTATGAAGAGAGCGGAAAAGCGCTTCATCAGCAGGAGCTTTTTTCCAAGCTGAGAAGAGTTCATCAAGTTGCATCTCTTTCTTATCTGGGCTGACAAAGCTCTTAGCGCCCCAAGAGACGGCTGTCAGCAAAAGGAGCAGAGAGACGCTCATTAAGTATTTCCAATTCCTGGAGGCCCATTGCCCGGCAGGTGTTAAAAGAATCTGATCTTTAAGCGTTAACATGAGATTACTCCACTATTTGAAATAGGATAATTTTTGAAGGATTTTGAAAAATAGTGAGATCGTCTCACAGGGAACCTGAAGGGGTTACGGTTTGATAGACATCTTCCATTTCATCAATGGTTTTCTCGAAAGTAAAGTGATTCAAGACGAGCTCACGACCTCGGCGGCCAAAACGATTTCTCATTTCCTCATCTTTCATGAGAGTAACAACCGCAGCAGCGACTCGATCTGGAGAAAAGAGAGGAACCTGAATTCCGGTTTCGCCATCCAGGCAAACCTCACAAAGGCCGCCTGTCTCGGTAGTAATCAGGGGTTTTCTAAGATAGGCTGCCTGTAGACTTGCCTGAGAAACTCCCTCATGAGCTGTACTCAACAGGGTAAAAGCATCGAGTCCTTGAATAGCTGGAATTGGATGGGTCAAGTGGCCGGTGAAATGAACGATCTCATCGAGTCCGAGGTCGAAGGCTCTTTTACGATAGGCTTCCTGATGGCCACCTCCGATGATCACCCAGTGCAAAGAGGACTCATTGCGTAAAAGAGCGGCTGCATCTAGAAAGTCATTCAGCCCCTTCCAGGAGCGCATGAAACAAGCTGTTCCGACCAGAAAATCTGAATCGGAAACACCAATCGATTTTCTAAATGCCCGCCCTTCCTCTTCTGTCACTTCCATGCGGGAAGGATTGACCCCAGTCGGTACTGAACGCATACGAGATAAAGGCTTGTCCGATCGTTCTGCAATTCCCGGAACAATAGCAGCGCAGGTTGTAACGACAAAATCTGCAAGCTTGCCATAGAGAAGACGGCTATTGAGGCCAGCCTTGTTAGGCGTGGAAAGATGCCTTGTACGGACAATGGGAATCTTACAAAGGCGCCCGGCAATACCTCCAATCCAGCTGTCTAGCGAGGAGTGAGTATTGATGAGAGAAACTTTATGCTTGCGAATCAGAGTGCTTAATCGCAGCAAGGTTAAAGGCCAATGACGCTTATGAAACCCCATTTCATACGCTGTAAAGCCCTCTTTGCGCGCCTCTTTTGCCAAGGAGCCTCCGCTCATCACAACGAAAAGAACTCGGTGGCCTCGGCTACGCATGCCTTCGGCTTCTCGTAATATGCGTATCTCCTGCCCTCCCCATCCGGGAGATGCCTCTAAATGCAAGATTGTTAGGCTCATGAGAATAATACCATTTGTGGATCACTGCGTGTAAGAAAGTAGGAGAGAACTTGACGATGGCCGGAAGAAAATGGAAGTTCCTTCAGTTGATCGCGATGCACCCATTCATAATCAGGAATGACTTTGCGATGCACCGCCCGCAAATGAATGGGAAATAAATGAGCCTGGTAACGGGTAAAGCTATGTTTAACAACCGGAAGAGAGCGAATGAAGGAGGTCTCGAGCTCCCACGCTTCTAAAAGATACCGAGGCAACGGCTTTACCAAACCTTCGAAATAAGGAAATTCATACAAATCTGCCATGACTTTACCGGGTAGACCTTTTCGCAAGAGAAGATTATCTCCCTCTTCAATGACAGCAACAGATCGAGTTAATACAGTCAAAGGAGTCGACTTTGACTTAACAGGAAATTCCTCGACACGCCGCTCTTTCAAGGCTTGGCAAGATGAGCTCAAAGGACAAAGATCGCAAAGCGGCTTGGGCTGGCAGATTGTAGCGCCGAGTTCTATTAGAGCTTCGGCAGTGACCCAAGGTTTCTTTGTATCGAGCATCTGATCGGCGAGTAGTTGAATTTTTTTCTTCGCAGTTTGACGAGTAAGATCGTCTTCCACGAGAAAATGGCGAGCAACGACCCGCGAAGTATTTCCATCGACAGCAGCAGCTTTTTCGTGAAAGGCGAAGCTCAGAATGGCATGAATTGTATAGGGGCCCAGTCCCTTAATCTTTCCTAGCAGCTCTTTTTTTGCAGGAATTTTACCCCCAAACTGCTGAACAATCTGCTTAGCGCCTTCATGCAAACGCCTGGCTCGGCTATAATAACCAAGACCTTCCCACGCCTTGATTACCTCTTCCAGAGATGCCTTTGCCAAGGTGACTGGATCGGGAAACAGGCGCATCCACCTTTCAAAATAGGGGATGACAACGGAAGCTCTTGTTTGTTGGAGCATGACTTCAGAAATCCAGACACGGTAAGGTGTTGGGTTCTCTCTCCAGGGAAAACTGCGGCGGTTTTCTAGAAACCAGTGATGTAGGGCTGCAAGGTCCACGTGATATTCCATAGGCAAAACGTTGCAAAAGCGGAAATAGTAGCGCAAAATAGAATTAAATGAATCCGGTAGGCCTTCTTTTTGACTCTTCTCCCCATTATCTGGACCATCTAGGGCCCCTTTGCGCTCTCCTGGATTGGCCTCTCATCATTTGCGATCCGTTCATACAGGAAAGCGCAAAACGATTTTATCCAGATGTACGCGTACTCGAAGCTCCTGCCCCTTTTGGATTAGGAAAATGGATCTCAAAGCAGTTCAGTCACCTGGTTTCCTGCTCGCCCCGTCCGCTTCTTCAGGCGGCTCTAGGCCCATTCTCCTCTGAATCGATCTGGTTACCTCATGGCCATTCTGACAAGGGGCAAATCTCGCCCTATTTTGAAGCCCTTCATCAAGAAGAGACACTTCTTGTCTACGGGCAGAAAATGATCGATTTTCTAAAAACAGATGCTATTTTGGCAAAACGGCCACAGTTCATTCGAATCGGCGCCTATCGAAAGCTGTACTATCAGAAACAGAGCACCTTCGATCTCAATTTCTCTTTTAGAGATCCCTCTCAACCCATGCTTCTCTATACGCCAACTTGGGAAGATGCTGAAAAAAACTGCTCATTCTGGACTGCCTTTGAAGCCCTAAGCCGCACGCTGCCTAAATCCATGAATCTGCTTGTAAAGCCACATCCCAACACAATACAAGCTCATGCTCCCCAACTAGAGCGTTTGATCGGACAGCACAGCTCAGACAACCTCCAGTTTCTCCTCGACTGCCCACTGATCTACCCGCTTCTTTCGCGCTGTTCAGCACTTTTGGGAGACCGCTCTTCTATCGGCTATGATTTTCTGCATTTTGATAAGCCCATGCTTTTTCTCAATCCTCATTCATGCTCAAAGGGAAGAGATCTCCTCTCCTGCGGCCCAGCTATGGCTCCAGAGAAAATCTTTCGGTGTGATTGGAATAGAGATAGAGCTCTATTTTCTCAAAAGCAGAGAGTTATGAGATCGTTTGTTTTCGACGAGGTCTCTTTGGAAGAGTTGCAGTTAAAAATTTTCAGAGCAACCAACGGGAGGAAGCACGAGAACGGTACGCAGATCGTGTAGATCTCCGGCAGTCGGCTTTGCTTCCAGATTATAAGTGCAGCTTCCCTCTTTAAGAGGCTTGATCTTCGTTGCAACGGCAACAGCGATCCCCGGAGGGAAAACACCATCTAAGCCGCTCGTTACTAGAAGATCACCCTCTTTTAAAAGGGGGGATGCGGGAAGAGGGCGCGTTGCAAACGGCTGCCCAGTGCGAAGATCTCGAGCTGGGCCTTCTTCATCCGGATAGTCGTAATTGAATCCGCTCCCTTTTAGCATTACGCCACGAGAGCGCCAAAGAGGGGCGCTACAACCAGACAACTCTCCTTTCGCCAACATCTCTTCTTCGGCTTCAGGCTCCAGACGCCCTTGAAAGGCAGATAGCATATCAATAAAGCTCTGCTGCTCTTGTACAGAAGAAAAGAGGTCAGGCCGCACACGTACCCGCTCCAGGAGCTGCTCAGCATGAGAAGAAACTTCCCCATTTTGCCCATCTCCACGAAGAGCGCGCACCGCCAAAACAAGTCCCGCGTCTGTAATCAAGCGAACGCGCGATTGCGCGGCTCCAACATATTCAACAACGCCTACTAGAGAATTTTCAAAAAGAACGGGGCTGTTTCTTTCGATAACCGTACGGCCAATGGATTGATTGTCGATCTCTCCAAGCCCAATCCAAAGTACGCTACTCCAGGAAGAGGGATCGCGAAAAATTACTTGAGCCGGCATGGCTGCAAATCGCAGAGCAAGAATTCTCTTTTGGCGCTCTGCCCTTCGCAAGAGATCCTGTTTTAGGGCAGCAGAGTCTTTTTGCAAAAGAGCTGCACAGTTGGCAGACAATTCTTGTACTCTTTTTTCATCCGTCAGCCAGTACTGCAGAGCCGTGACCTGTTCTTGGAGAAATAGAGATTCTCTATTTTGAGTTGCCCCAGCAGATGAGGAGGTTTTTTCAGGAAGAAGTGATTGCCATGTAGGTGCCAAAGAAGCTACCGCTTGAGAGCGCCACAAATTTACCCAGTCGTAAGGCGTGTGGAGCAGCGCAAATAGAAAGAGACCCAACACAAGATAAGGAAGTCGATTCATTCCAATACTTTTAGCAAGCTATCCACTACATAATCAATATTTTTGGAATTTAAGCCAGCTACATTGATCCGGCCGCTATCAGGCAAATAGATTGCAAACTCATCAATCAGCCGTCCGACCTGAGCTTTTTCCATGGCAACATAAGAGAACATCCCCTTGTGAGCAAGCAGATAGTCAAACTGGGCATCTCGAATGGATCGGGAAGAGAGCCTTTTCACAAGATTTCTCCGTACAGTCTGAATTCTTAGCCGCATCGTCTCAACATCAATTCTCCACTCTTTTTTCAAAGATCCTTTGAGAATCTTCGCAACAATCCGAGCTCCGTGAGCGGGGGGATTGGAATAGAGAGTTCGGATGATTCTCTTGAACTGGCTGGCTGTCTTACGCTTTATGTCAGAGCTTGCCGTCACAGCAAAAAGAACCCCCACTCTTTGACAATAGAGAGAGAAGTTTTTTGAACACGAGTAGGCGACAAGAAACTCTAGCCCTTCGTTTGCGAAATGGCGAATTGCAGCAGCATCCTCTTCAATCCCATCACCGAATCCCTGGTAGGCGACATCGAAAAAGGGAAGTAGCTGCCTCTCTTTCATCGTCCTGGCTATTTCACACCATTCAGCAGCGCTGGGATCACAACCGGTCGGGTTGTGACAAGCGCCCTGAAGAAGCACAACACTTTTAGGGGGCATTTGTTGCAAAGCGGCAAGCATCGATGAAAGCGAGAACTCTCGCTTTACAGAGTCGTAATAGGGAAGAGACTTTACGCGGCAGCCCGCTCGTTCAAAAATTTGACGATGAATCGGCCAAGTAGGCTGAGGCACATAGACAGTTTGACCAACGAATTCATGCGCAAATTCAGCGCCGATCCTGAGAGCAGAAGTACCACCTACACTCTGAGCCCCGTAGATTCTTTGGCGATGAGCTTTCCAGAAAGAATCCCCAAAAAGGAGCCCCCCGATTCCCTCAACCAGTTCCTGGTCACCATCGATGGGTAGATAATTAGCGAGTAGATCTTCGGATAGAATGGCTTGTTTTGCTTTTCGAACGGATGGGAGAAGATCAGACTTTAGATCTTCATTTTTATAAACGCCCATAACGAGATTGATCTTATGGGGGTGAACGTTCTCTTTGAAGGCGTCTGATAAGCCGAAGATAGCGTCCGGAGGACCATCCGATACTTCCTGAAAAAACATTATTTCCCCCCTAAATCTCTGAGAAATCGTTGCAAAAAGGTCATCGCCACAGTAAAC
>JAJFMM010000127.1 GCA_021772165.1 Chlamydiota bacterium
CCAGCATTGTTGACGAGAATATCGAGCTTACCGAACTTCTCAAGGATCTCTTCGCTCATCTTTTTCCATTCATTCTCTTGTGAGACATCTTGATGATAATAGACAGCCTGATTACCAATCTCTTTGGCAACGGCTTGACCCTCACTATCATTAATGTCAGTAATCACAACAGAGGCGCCCTCTCGCGCGAACACAATCGCAATTTCTTTACCGATGCCTTGAGCAGCGCCCGTAATCCAGGCGACTTTACCCTCTAATCTTTTCGACATCGACTACTCCTGTTAAACTAAATTAATAAAGAATGTTTTAAAGTGCCTTTGAGCGAGGCATAACTATCTAATAAAGCGGTTATTCTTCCTTGTGAGGAGAGGCGCCAGCTCCTGCGAGGAGACCTCCATCTAGGATCAGTTCAATACCGGTGACATACTTGGATTCATCGGAGGCCAAATAGAGAGCAGCATAGGCCACATCATCGGGCTCACCCATCCTTTTCATGGGGATGTCTTTAGCGATGGCCGCTATTTTTTTCTCTCTATGCGGACCGGACCCGAGCGTAGGATCCCAGATAGGCGTTAAAATGGCAGCCGGATGCAGGGAGTTGCAGCGGATCTTGTAACCTTGATTGCAACAATAGAGAGCGACAGACTTTGTATGGTTGCGCATAGAGGCCTTGCTGGAGGCATAGGCAGCGGCACCGGGGATACCGACCAGGCCAGATCTCGAGGAGACATTGATGATCGAGCCATGCTCAGATTTCTTCATGGCATAAATCGCATACTTGCAGCCTAAAAACGTGCTATCGGAGTTCACGGCATGCACATGTCGCCAGCTTTCCAGAGAGGCATGTTCAGGATCCTGAGGACCATGGCCCCCTTCAAAGCCGTTAATACCGGCATTATTGACGAGGATATCGAGCTTACCGAACTTCTCGAGGATCTTTTCAGTCAGCTCTTTCCATTCACTTTCAATAGAGACATCCTGATGGAAATAGAGAGCCTGAGCACCAATCTCTTTGGCAACGGCTTGACCTTCACTATCTTTAATATCAGTAAGAACAACAGTGGCGCCTTCTCTAGCAAACACAACAGCGATTTCCTTACCGAGGCCTTGAGCAGCGCCCGTGATCCAAGCAACTTTGCCCTCTAATCTTTTCGACATCAACTACTCCTAATAAAAAGTGAATGGTTAGAGCTCATGGGTAAGCACCATGTAAGGTGGATCTGCCAGATAGTTTTCAAAAAGAGCATTGGCTTGCGTGTGTTTAGGATGCCCCATAAAGATCTCTAGCGCATCTTCATCTTTGAAAATAATTTCGACGCCGATGCTAGTGATATCTTTAGGCACGTATTTGCTCTTATTTTGAAAGAGCTTGTAGCTGACTATCCCAGGGATTTGATCGATGAAAGGTCTCGTCTCTTCTAACAGGGCGAGGTAATCCTCATAAGCGTCTTTTCTAAAGTGTATGATGACAATATGCCGAATCATGCATTTTCCAATTGAGTACTACGAGAGTAATCTTGCCTTCCACCCCATTGCGTCGTCTAGTAAAAAGTGGACAGGTTGGCAATTGTCGATCATCCACTCATGATCTTCGATGCCCATCCAGTGGCAGATCGCCATGTGCACACCGCCATGAGCGACGATCAACACAGGACCGGGCTCTTCCAGAGCAGCATTGACACCGCGCCTGACCCGTTCGAGAAAATCAGTCGCCACCTTGGACCAAGCGGCCCTATCTAGAGAAGTCATCTCATGCCAGATCTGCACCGTGCACTCTCCTAGATCTTCGAATTCCAGATGCGAGGCACCCGGAGCCAACAGTTCCTTTGTCTGCAAGGCTCTTTGCAGAGAGCTGCAGCAGATTGATTGCAGAGGTAACTCAGCAATTAGAGGAGCGAGGCGTTTTGCTTGTTCTCTACCAGTGGCATTGAGATCAATATCTCCTCCCTTTACTTTATCAGGGGAGAGATTATGATCTGTTTGTCCGTGGCGAACAAAGTAAAATTCTTTTTGATTAATCATAGTAAATCCTGTTCTTCTAGAGCTGCGCGGTATTTTAGCAAACTTTCTCTAGCTCTGTCCATCAAAACAGCTCTCTATTTACGCTTCCATCCCATTAATTCTGAAATAAAAGTATTGCTATATTGCAATGCTATGCACTTACAAGGAGTAGTAATAAATCATTGATTATTATTAATAAATAATGTACAATGCCTCATATAAAAGCTTAAAAATAGGTCTTAATGTCTGTTACATTCGAATCTGCCTCAGATATGCCAGCTGCACTAATCACATGTCTTGGGACAAAAGAAGCAATTGAAGGATCCATTGATCTTGGCGGAGGAAACCTTCTACAAGGGGCTAAAAAGGTCTTTGTTGGATTGAGTGGCACAAATCTGGGAGCTAGAGCGATGGGGCTAGGTGATGGCATGCATCAGGAGATGATGAAATACTCTCTCTCTGCAGGTCCTGGATACGTGGCAGTTAAAGGTCTGTCCAAATTATTTAATGGGGTTCAGCAAAAAAGCACATTTCAAGTAGTCAAAGGTGCGGCGCAAACAGCCGTGGGAGTAGCCGGAGTTGTCGCTCTCGATGCACTAGATTCTAAAGTAATCTTAGTCGCACATCAAGCCTCACTCTTATCACTTATAAGCGGCTTGATTGCTAAATCAGGATTCTCTGATTTTAGAAAAGCCAACTACAGAGATGGGGCAGAAAAAATGCTTCTGGGTATTGGTGGACTCGCTTGTGCTGGATACTATGTCTATAGTGAGATTTTTAATGATCCGACTCTTATCCCCGACACTTTGACGGAAGAGGATACGGCATTTCTGACAGCACATAGACACGAAATAGATAAACTGAACCTCAATAAGCGACCAACAGGTAGCTGGAAGAAATTAGGCAAAGGCGTATCTAAAACAGCATATATACACCCAGATATGCCTAAGAGCCTTCTGAAAATTGAACACAGCAAATATTCATTTTGGAATCCAGAAGACAGTGATATCGAACGAAGTAAGAGGAATCTTCAATTCACCAAACAGATGGCTGAAAAACTCAACTTAGACAGCATTGCCTTTCCAAAAAGCGTTTTAATAGATAGCGGGCGACCCTATATATTCGAAGAAAGGTTTGATATAGAAAAGTACAGTTCAGTTCCTGATTCGCATGGCAAACTGAAGGCGGAAGAACAACTACGTACGCTTGCATCAGCAAGCGGTTTGTGTGACGTAGACCTAAAGGGTAATCACAATGCGGGATTTATAAAAGGCACTGAGCGAATTGGTCTCTTCGATTTTGATTGCAGTAATCACCCTCAGATTAATTTAGAGCCTCTGCGCGAACTGCAAAAAATTACAGGAAGGTATATTGGCGTTGGGGGTGCAATGCTTGCAAGCGCGGCACGGTATACCAGAGAAGTTGCGGGGGAAACCGCAGCTAAAGCGCTAATCATTACCGGGGTAGCGGCGGTTAGTGCATCCTATATCGCTGTTAATAATTATTCTCCGCAAGGACTACCAGAGAATATTAAAATAGGAATAACAGGAGCGGCAGCAGCAGCAACTGCAGTTTTGGGCGGAGTAGCAGCCGTCGCAACGAACTACTTTAGGCAAAGCTTCCGATAGTAAATTCTATTCCTCTAGAGCTGTGCGATACTTTAGCAAAGCCTCGCCTGCACCGTCCATCAGAGGCAATAACCCCAGATCCTCCTTTGAAGCCCAAAGAAAGCTTGGGTGCTCCTCCGAGAGCTGCACAGAGGGCAACGCATCCAATACAACTTTGAATAGATGATAAACATAGTCGATCTCAGGCTTACGGATAAACAGAGAGCCCAGACTAAAACACGAGACCCTCTCGGCACGAATGCCAGTTTCCTCAAAGAGCTCTCTGATGGCGGCGTCCAAAGGCGTCTCGCCCTTTTCCAGCTTCCCTGCGGGCACACCCCAACAACCGGCCTCGGGCTTCTGCTCTCCACATTTTAAAAGCAGAAGGTGGCCATCGATCTCCAGATAGCAAGCGGCGATCTCCACCGCAGCCAAAAAGTCCTCTGGCTTAGAATCGTATACTTCAGCACTCATCTGTTATCTCAAAGGTTTTAAGGGCAGATACCAGATCTGCCTGTCCAAAAAATAGAGCATCGACACCCTCGACGAGAGGCATAGCCTCTGCCAGAGCAGAGGCACCCTTTTTTGTGAGTAGAGGATACTTGCTGAGCGTCTTCACTTTCTGCCTCTCAACAAGACCTTTTGTTTCTAGACCGCGTACAATTTGCGAAATTGTATTGGGATCGAGAGCTGCATGTCTACTAATAGCAGCTTGAGTTGCTCGACCGCCCTCTCTTGTGAGCCAGCCGATCGTGGCTAGGATCACGAATTGCGGGTGAGTCAGACCTAGAGGCTTCAAGACAGCCTCGATCTTTCTCCGCCAAAGAGTGCTAATCTGCCAGAGCAAAAAGCCCGGACTCTCTTCAGCCGTTGCGTGAACACTCATTTTGTTGAAATCGACCTTCAAATCACCTCCATGCGCTCTTTGATCAGACAGAAATCACTCTCGCAAATCTCGAATAGCCCACAGCGAAAGGGATAGCCCCAGTGCCGCTTGTTCTGGATAAACGAAAGATCATTGAGCATAGGTTCAATGGCAGCTTCTTTCACAGCCAAAAAACGCACATCTCGCCGCCAGGGGATGAAATCCTCACTCATCCGAAAGGAGTAGACTTCTCCCGGTAAGATTTCCCCCATCGCGGTGAATTTTCTGCAGGGAGACTCTTCTCGAAATCGTTCCTTTGAAGAGTAGTAGATGATCCAATCGCCAGGTTTCATTCGTTTCAAAGGCGCAGCCTTGCCGTGGCAAACCTGCGCAATTCCTTCGGCGACACCCTTTTGTACATGCTCTCTAGAAGCTACAGCCATCCAATATCTCATGAGGCCATCCTATAGATTCTGATTCTGTGTCCATCCGGATCTAGAATTACAAACGATCTTCCGAAATTCATATCTATTGGTTTCTGAGCGACAGTCGCTCGTTTTTTGCCCCATGCTTCATAAAGAGCATCGACATCCTCGACAGGAAAACAGATCTCTAAAGCTCCGGCAGGAGCATCGACTTTCAATGATCAATAGGATCTTTTTGTTATTGGTCTAATCTCTCTAACTGTTCTGAGATTTTCAGTCGAATGATCATTGTTTTCATTAGGGAGCCTATACGATAATGGCGGAAAAAATGGTTGCTTTCATGAAGATTATTCACTGTTTAGCCTTGGCTCTGGTCGCTTTTTCCCTTACGAATTGCGTGAAGGAGGAGGGGGCTCAAGAGACTGTGGTTGTCGCTAAGCCCGCTCCCGCAAAAACTAAGTATACGCCCTCTCTAGGTAAAGCCTCGGAGATTATTGCCCTCTGGAAGAATAAGCTCGAAGAGATGGAAAAGAAGAAAAAGACGGCTGATTAGTCAGCCGCATCCGCTCGATCCAATTGATCCAAGATGTAGTTGAGTAAGCAATCGAATCTCTCCCTGGCAGGGTCGTTGCTTATCTCATCAAATTTTTCTACGAGTTCCCGCACGCAGCTCTTTAGCTCGTTTTCAAAGTCTTTGAGTGTGCAGATTATTTCTCGCTTAGCCAGAGGATCGAGATCTGCATCTTCCAACAGGGTCTCTATGCTATTCGGCCCTTTGAGCACAAAGGCTTGTATGATCTCTTTAAAAAGAATTGTCTGCCCGCACGAATAAAGCTTAGCTTTGAGCAGGTCATAACTAATGCTCAACTTATAGAGCTGTAGCAGTCGATAGATTGAAAGCGGTTCTATTGGGTGCTCAAGTAGCTTGAGTGCAAATGCTTTCATCGATCTGGAATGAAGATAGCTATTTTCAGCTCTTAGCCTGTCCAAGGGTGTTAGGTCGAAACAGACAGGTAGCTCCTTCGAGGGTTCTAGAATATGCCGGTTGTATAAAAGTGTAGGTAGGAAATTGGGGCGACTGATTCCTGCACAGATTTTTAATAGATGGTCAAATGCATGAAATCCAACTCGCTTCTGTACGTCTTTTTTGAAGGAGTGGTGACTATAGAGCTCAAGGGCTAGCGTAATTTCTGTAACCTCGTTCGAGCTCAATCCTAACTCTAGGAGAGCTTGGTAGAGCTGATAGTCCTCAATGTCTGATTGAATCGTACTAATAATGTCTTCTGCCTTTGAGGGAGTGATCCTCTTACTGTCTACCATCTGATCTAGATGGGCGCCAAAAGGATGACATATAATGTGATGGTGATCGTAAAATCTCATGAGTCCATATCTATGAGATCTGCTCGAATACTCCTCGCTCACAAGCTTTTGAAAAAACGAACGCTCATAGCCTCTCTTGCTTTCTAATTTTTTCCAACAATCCTGTACAGTCTCGTCAGTACGAGAGGTTTGTGCGTCTCTCAAGTGGGTGCAAACAATGGATTGGCTGTCCTCTGCAGCAGCTCCGGAGAGGGAGTTGTTTTTTTCAGGTTCCGGAAATGTCTTCATCAAGCTTTCTATTGTTGGTGATCGGGAAATTGGCATGGGTAACTTTCCTTTAAAGTTTTTGGGTGATTATGGACATTGAGTAAGAGTTTTATCTTGTTCGTTAAGGAACTTCTCAAGCTCTAGGTAGCGCTGCTCTTTCATCGCTGCATTTCTGTTTCCAAAAATTACTCCGAATTTTTGCTCGTAGCGAGGAAGAAGAAAGGCTCGACTCTCTGCTAGTTCTTCTTCAAAATCTTTGAGGGCGTCAATGAGTTTTCCTCCTGTCTCATAGGATTTCAACGCTTCCGGCCCTCGGTACATGAGGCTTTTAAGTGTCTTTCCAAAAGTTTTTTGCGCTTCCTCTGTAGTGCAAGCTTCTTTGAGTGTCTCTTCCTCTCTGCTTAATTTGTAGAGGAGTAGATGCTGATAGAGTGTTTGTGGCTCCATGGAATGCTCAAGCAGCTGCACGATGTATTCTTTCATGTTTCTAGAGTTGAGGTGGGCGTATTCTGCTTGTCTCATTTGAAGGGGAGTTAGTCGGAGGCAGGAGGGGAGTCGTGGGGATTGTTCTCTTGTATAGTAGCGAGTAGAATCGAAATGTGCCTCACTGTTTCCCGTGCAGATCTGCAACAGGTGTCTCAATGTTTTCACGGCAGGTTTTTCCTCAATGCTTGTGGGAAAATCCTTTCCGCCATAGCACATGCTCTCATTATAGAAGTTGTAGGCAGCCACTATTTCGTTGCCGGTTACAGAATCGAGGCCCATTTTAGTTATCGCGCTCTCTAATTCTTTTGCCGGATTTCTTCTAATATGGTATGCGCATATCGGCTCTTCTTCTTTAAAGGTCACTATATCTAAACATGTTAGGGCAATATCTGGGCTGATTTGATTGTTGTCCATCATCTGATCGAGGTAAGCGCCAAAGGGATCAAAAGAAGGGGAGGATGTGGCTTTCTCTCTCAGAGGCCAGTAGTTGGTTTCATCTGCGTGGAGCTCTTCTGCACCAGCTCCGTAATGGGTGAGTTCCTGCGAGAGGCAATGGGATAAAGATGGGGGGATTGGCATTCTTGGTTTTCCTTTTTAATTTTAGAGTCTGTTTTCTTTTGCGAATTCAACGAAGGCTTCGTAGCGGTTTTTTATGTATTCGGCCTCTGTGCTCAATGTGATGGGAAGTAGTCTCATGCAATTAGATAGCTCATTGCAAAAATCTTGGATGAGCTCTTCATGAAACTCTTGATCGAGTTCTTCGATTTCTATGATTAGATTCAATCCTTCCAGTCCTTCAGTGACAAAGAGATGGAGGATGTTCCTAAACAGATGTTCTTTATTTGTAGAGGTGAGCTTTTCAATGAGCCAATCACTCTTGTAGCTCAATTGGTAGAGTAGAAGGAATCGATAGAATAATTTCGGTTCTATCGGGTGCTCCAACAGGCCTTGTGCGAATTGCAGCATCGTATCTGATTTTAAGTAATTTTTTTCAGCACTTAACATCTGTAAAAAGGTCAGTGGGAAATAGGCTTGGAGCTCTTCCAGGGGCCTCTCTTCGTAGGGAATGTGCCGGAAATAGAGGCTTTCAAACGGAAGATGGGGAAGCTTGATTCCCTGGCAAATTTGTAATAGTTGATGGAAGGCTTGAAAGGGTTTGGTCTCGTCCATCGGTAGCTGTTTCACGTAACCGTCGTAGAAAAAATAGGCTGTTTGTACTTCTTGAGCTATAAGTGGATCGAATCCTAGATTTAAGAGCTCTTGGGTAAACAGATACTTATGCTTTTTCATCTCTTCGCTCAGAGCTGCTTCTCTGCTCGTTTCAGCGCTGCTCAGGATCTCTGTTGCCATCTGTGGCGTGATCCTCTTCTTGTCTACCATCTGATCGAGGTAGACGGCAAATGGATGCACGCTGCTGTTCTGTGCGTCGTATCTTCTCATCAGCTCGTATTCATGCGATGGGGGCTTAAAATGATCGTTGATGATCTTTTGGAAGCGAGGTCGCTCCAAATCGGTGGCATCTTTTAATAGATCCCAACACTGCTCAAAGGTCCATTCCGGTTCTTCTGCGGCGGAACCGATTGCGAGGTGATTGGAATATCCGAACGCAGGGGTGAGTCGTTGGATGGACATAGTTGGTAGGTCGTTGTGGTGGGTAAAGATAGTGTTAAGTGTGTGGGAAAAAGTTTTTAATTTCAAGGAAGTGGGCTATCGCACAATGTCTCTGCTGCGGCCTCTTCTCCGATGCCTGAGTTGCCATCTACTAGTTTGTCGACAAACTGCGCAAAAGAATTGCGGGACCCATGCAGTCTTTCAAAGACTCTCCATAGCCAGTATTGCTGTTTTTTGTCTGGGAACTTTTCGTCGATCATGCTCTGGAAGGTGGCTCGATCTGCGGAAACTGTTTCTCTCAGCAGTTCTATTTTCTCTTTCGATAGGTTCGCTCTCTGTTGTAAGAGGTTCATGCACTCTTCGAGTGCAGGTGTTTCGTTGTGGCCTTGCGGAGGGTGTCCTTTCAGAAATCGGAAAAATGCTTCGTAGCTTTCTCGATTGTAGGGGATCTTCTCGGTTGCGCTGGCTAAGCGGTATTTGAGTTTTACAAGAGTTGAGAGAAGGGCGCCTTCCACATACTGGATCTCTTCGTTGAGTTCTGTCCTGGAGTCCTCGGTAAGCAGTTCTGTCTCTGGTATCTGGAATATTTCTCCAGGTGTTGTATTCAAAACGTTTTGGATGAGCTCTTCAAAGAGGGGTTTTGCTTCCTCACTATTAAGATGCTCTCGGAGCAATCTGAAGCTATGGCTTAATTTATAGAGGAGAAGAATTCGAAAGCGCAGTTGCGGCTCCATCTGAAATTTCAATAATTCAAACGCAAATTTCTGTGTCGAATGACTTTTGAGGTAAATATTTTTGATCTGATAGAGGTCGTGGGGTGAGATGTAAAAATAGTTTGTGAGCTGCCGGGGAGATACGGAGGGTATGTGTCGGCGATAGAGATTCTGCTGCTCGAATGTGGGAGGATTTACTCCGATGCAGATCCTTAAGAGATGTTCAAATGCTTGAAAAGGCTGGTTTGCATTAGCAATTTTTTCAAAGGTGTTAGGGTGATACAAAGAATAGTTGTAACTCATCTCTGAAACTTCATTGTGAGTGAGTGGGGTGGAGTCTAAGAGGGCTTGGCTGAATTGACACTCATTCTCAAAATTTTTGTCGTGGCAGCGCAAAATAAGAGCTGCTGTTGAAGGGGAGAATTTTTCATCATCTACCATCTGGTCGAGGTGGGCGGCAAAAGGAGTGAATTGCTCTTTTTCCGTATCGTAGACTCTCAATAGCCAGTATTCGAGCGACTTACTTTTGGACTCACTTTTTAACATTCTAAGAAAGTCAGCTCTCTTTAAATAGATCTCGGAGTGCATTACAGCGATTGCATAGTCAGTGAGGGGGATTCTCTCTTTGAGTCGGTCTAAAGAGCATTGAAGGCTCGACTTTTCCGGCTGTATCTCTTCGGCATTCGCTCCGGGCTGTTTTTCTAGGTATGGGCGGAGGTTCTCCAGAGCCGGAATCGAATCGATGCATTTGGTCAGCTCTTCTTCAAAGCCTTGCGATAGTTTTTTACAGAGGATCTGCTTGGTTTCTTGCGGGAGCTCTTCTTTCTGTAGCATGGGATCGAGTGATGGGTGTCCTCGAACTACAGCGGTATAGATGATTTTTTCAAAGAGATGTCGATGTTCTTCAGAATCGAGGTGCTGTTTGAGTAGTTCATACTGTTTGCTCAAGTGGTTGAGGAGAAGGAGTCGATAAAGCAGGGACTCTTCAAGGGGATGTTCTATCAAATTAAGCGCGAATGTTTCCATGGTATCAGCGGAGAGGTAGGCAACTTTGAACCTTAATTGATCGAAGGGGTCTATGTTGAAATAGGCAGGGGGCTTTTGGGTTGAATCCCGCTCGATGGGAAAGTGTCTATGATAGAGGCTTTTCGGCGCAAAGTTGGGGTCGTTGTCTCTAGTGCAGATCTTTAAAAGATGGTCAAAGGCATGAAAGGGATCGTTCTCCTCTACAAAAAGGGTAAATGTATCCTGGGTGTAGAGCTGAAGGGCCTGTTTGATCTCTTCAATTTCAAGGGAAGAGAGTCTTCTCTGTAAGCAAGATTGGGTGAGCTCCGGATTCTCTTTAGCAGCGATCATAATCTCTCCTGCTATGGCAGGTGCGATCCTCTCGTTGTCGACCAACTCATCAAGATACGAGGCAAAAGGGGAGATAGTTTGATGGTAGGCATCATAGCCTCGCACAAGCCAGTATCGGTGAGAATAGGAGTGAGTGACTGTTTCGACTCTTTCCAGAAATTCCTCTCGAGGGGAGAGTATCTTTTCCTCTAGCAGCGCCATCTTCTCGGCTTGGGAAAAGCAAACTCGATAGCTCAATCGATCCAAACAGATCTCAAGAGGCGTTTTTTCCGAGGCGGTAATGAATGAAGGTGGTTCTTCTGCACCAGCAGCGGAAATAGGGAGAGGCTCTTCATCTCCGTGGTTTTCTTCAAAAAAATCTATAATGGAGGGCGCTTTTTGAGAAGAAACTCGTTGAATTGGCATGTGTTGCGCTTCCTGCAAATGATGAATTATGGAAAAATTAGAGAGAGAAAATTTTATTAGATTGAGTCTTTTTTTTAAAGCTCTATTCGTCTTCTTCCAGGTAGACCCAGTGCTCTCGATTGATACGGTCTTGTGCCATAATCAATTGAAAGGCTAGATCTTGATAGGTTTGGCTTTGGATGACAGTTCTTCCTCAGGAAAGTGCGAAATGGGCTTTTTGTCTTCTTTTTCTGCTAAATAATGGCGTCGAAATTGGGCGGAAAGATTATCTTAGGGAGACGCTGAGATTGAAAATATGAATTGCCCAGTGTTTCCCTAGTAAAATGCAGCTAAGCAAATAAAGTTAACTATGAAACATAAACTCACATGGGCAGAAAATGACCAAACTGAGACCCGAAATTGGGTCACAGGGTCTGATTTCTCATTGCCTAAAAAAATATTACTGGCGGATGATCGCCTGAAAGCAGCCGATTTTTATCGGCAAGCCAGCGAGGGCGTGGCATTTATTTATAAAGGCGACTTTCAAAATGCCAAACAACTTTTACAAGCCGTAAAGCGGCGAATTGATAAATCAATACAAAAAAAATCTAGCGCAAACTCGCAGCCGCTACGCGAACTTTTTCATCGGCATCGACAATCACAGGCGCATCGTGCGCGGCTACTTTCACGACTGCTCATTTGTGTTGAAGCTGACTATAAAATTAATTTAAGGCGTGCTCCCGATGCTCGCCAAGCCATCAGCGAAGCCTTAGAGCCCGCTGCTGAGGGGGAGTCGCCGGCCGCATTTGTTGTGAGTCTGCGCGAACTCCTCGGCTACATTGGCGCTCATGAATGGCGAACAAAAGGCGTGTTTATCGCTGCCCTCGACGACAATATTCATCCGCATTACGGAATTTTCTCTCCAGTCCGTGGCGAATATCTCGATCTTGTTAATCAAGCCCCACTCCCAGCTCACCTCACTTGTGCTTTTGATATCGGCACCGGCACCGGCGTTATCGCCGCCATTTTGGCCAAGCGTGGAGTCAAAAAAATCATCGCAACCGATTTGGACCCACGCGCTTTGGTTTGTGCAAGCGAGAACCTCTCTCGCTTGGGCTATACAAAACAAGTTGAGGTGATCAACGCTGATCTTTTTCCTCCAGGTACGGCTGAGCTTATTGTTTGTAATCCGCCGTGGGTGCCAGCACGTCCCACCTCAAGAATTGAACACGCAGTATACGACGAAAATAGCCGAATGCTAAAAGAGTTTTTAAACGGGGTGCGCGAGCATTTAGCCGACCAGGGCGAGGCTTGGCTGATTCTTTCTGATTTAGCCGAACACTTGGGCTTACGAGAACCTCTTGAAGTGGAGTCCCTCATCACACAAGCTGGATTAAAAATCATTGAATGTCTTAAAACTCGACCGAAACATGCTAAAGCCAGTGACGAAGACGATCCTCTTCACCTTGCGCGGTCAAAAGAAATTACTAAGCTGTTTCGTTTAAACTGTGTTTAGATCTTGACGTTTAGCGAAGTAGCCGTGATTTCAATGACTCGCTAAATTTATCAATAAACGAGTTGTGATGCTATTCCCGCTCAGAGTCTGAGCGGGAATATGAATGAGTGGACTATTCCTCAATCTCGTAGACCCAGTGCTCTCGATTGATGCGGTCTTGTGCCATGATCAATTGAAAGGCTAGATCTTGATGCTTTTGGTCTTGGAGGTCATTCAGTATGAGTGTAGAAATCTTATCCATGTCGGCAAAAAAGCCATTTCCTACTTCATCCTGTTGACGAGTTGCCAGATAACGTTTTGCAGAGGCTTTTAAGTTCTGGGCCGGCTCTACCATGTTCTCATAGTTTTGGGCTTCCATGAGCTCATTTAACGCATCGAGAGCTGTTTGCGCGGTATGCAGTTCTTCCTCAGGGAAGAGCGAAACGGGCTGCTCGTCTTTAGGCTTTTCTTTGGGTTCTTCTGTTGGTATGTCCAGCGGTTCGTCAATTTCATCGTTGAGCTCGTAGACCCAGTGCTCTCGATTGATGCGATCTTGTGCCATGATCAACTGAAAGGCTAAATCTTTATAGTTACTGCCCTGGATGTCATTGAGAATAAGGGTGGAAATCCTATCTAGGTCGCTAAAAAAACTATTTCCTATTGCATCTTGCCTGCGAGATGCCAGATAAGTTTTCGCTGTTGCTTTTAAGTTTTTAGCGGGCTCTATCATGCCGCTGTAGTTTTGGGCTTCCATGAGCTCATTGAGTGCCTCGAGAGCCGTTTGTGCGGATTGCAGCTCTTCTTCAGGTGTTAAGGTTGAAGTGGGGGGCGGGAGATCGTCGACGACAACGACTTCAATCGGATGATCGATCATCGAAGAGGCGAGTGATAGGAAAGTGTCTCTTGAAAATTGATAGGGTAGGTTTTGCGCAGAGGTTTTTTCTAGCACGCATTTGACTAGCTTTGCGGCAAAGGCACTTTGATCTCGGGGCGATGCTTTGCTGTATCCATTCGTGATGCTGATACTTTTTCCTACTAGAGCGGCGAGATCATTCCATCTGAATCCCTGTTGGTACTGAGTAAGAAACTTGCCTACGTGGAGTTCTATGGCCTTTTGGTCGATGTTGTCGCTGGTCTCTGTGCTTGGAGGCAGTCCCAATACCATCAGTTCCACAAATGGGGAGATCATCTCTTTGGCCGTAGAATTTTCCATGTTGCCGGGGATCTGTGAGATGTTGAGGATGTGATTGAGAATGAGCTTGATCGAGGTGACCACTTCTTGGGGGGAGATTTCATAATAGGTTATCAAATACTCATGGCTTTCTCGAATCAAAGAAATCGTATCTTCCCACGTAAATCCATGAAGGAGCTGAGAGTTTAAATGACGCGCATAGTCATTGATCTGATACGAGTCTGGTGGCGGCGGTTTGTCGTTTGTTTCTGAGGAAAAGAGTGTTGATGACATCAGTAGTGAAAGAGAGAGCAGAACCTGTTTTTTCATGTGGTTTCCCCTTGTTTATGAAAATCTGTAAAAATTAAGATGGCGTGAAGGATGTGTGTTGGTATTTTTAAACTCAAGAAAAAAATAGAATGGGACGTATGCAAGGAGTGCTTGATTTTTGGGAAAGGCTGAAGGCGGTGAAGAGCTTCACTCTTCACGCGGAGTCGCACGCTAAGGAAGAGACGGGATGGAATCGATTGGGCTCAGGTGAGGTTGTAGTCTCTCAAGAAAATGAAAATGTTATCCTGTTTCAGGAAAAGGGGACGTGGCAAATGCCAGAGAGCATGGCATTCAGCAATGTGTTTCGCTGGACGTTGGATCGTACAGAGGGAAGGGTTTCCCTAGAGCATTTGCGTAGGGGACCCACTCATCCGGTCTTTCTTTTTGATTTGGTTGCCGTAGGTAGTTATCATCTGGCATCTGTGGATGCGCATCTTTGCGGAGAGGATGTTTACCAGGCTCAAGTTGTGTGGGATTCAGAGAGCATTCGCTTGAGCTGGCGTGTGATGGGTCCTAAAAAAAATGAAGAGGTCGAGTGCCTCTATAAAAGAGGGGAGTAAAGAGATGCGAGACTCTTCTGAAGGTCGTCTATTTAAGTCAGAGGATTTTTCTAAAAAATCTCTAGAATCTCAGGATTTTTCGGATTGTGTATTCGAAAAATGTAATTTTACAGAGAGCCTTTTACGAAGGTCTAAATTCAGTTCCTGTACCTTCAAAAATTGTAATTTCAGTTTGGTCAAACTCGATGGCTGCCGTATGCAAAGTATTCAGTTTATTGATTGTAAGATCGTAGGGGCAGAGTTTTTTAAGTGTGACAGAACTTTTTTCTCGGTATCTTTTCTAAGTTGTCTGCTGCACTACTGTATTTTTTCCGATCTCAATATGAAAAACAGTTCATTTTCTAAGAGTAAAATCAAAGAGGGGCACTTTACAGATACAAATTTGAGTGGTGCAGATTTTGAGGAGGTCGATTTATCTGGAACGATTTTTCACAACTGCGATCTCTCTAAATCGGATTTCTCTAAAGCATTCAATTACACTATCGATCCCGCAACGAATAACATTAAGAAGGCCAAGTTTTCACTTCCTGAGGCGGTAGGTCTTTTGTGTGGTTTTGATATTATTCTCTTGTGATTGTCGTTACTGGCGATGTTGTGTGAAACCAGATGTATTCATCGAACTGCTCAGTCAGGCAGCTCTGGCTATAATTCCCTTGGGGATCTGGGTTGTAGATGGTTCCTACGCCGCGGAAGAGCCGTTTTTGTCTCAAGTGCTCTTTCACCTCGCCCTGTAAGTAGAGAGAAAATTGCTTGAGGCCTGTCTCATAGAATAGATGATCGTAGCTATCGGGATGGGCCGGTGGGATCTCTTTGATCTCATGAGGGCCTTCCCAATGCGTTGCTGCGACGACGTTTCCTTGGTAGCAACCAAATCCTATCGTATAAGCCAGCTCTTGGTAGTGCTCTTTGCAAAGGGTGCCTATGTTGCAGAGGCCCTCTTTGTCCATGCCGGTGGCGCTCGAGTGGCTCACGTGCGTATTATGCACCCAAACGATCGCTTTTGACTCTGGTCCATGATGGTTCAGAACTGCTTGCAGTCCGTCATACATCTGTCTGGCTCGCACATTCCAGTGTGTGGGGAAGTGATCAAACTGCCTGACGGCTTCTTCCGCTTTCTGCAGGTAGCGCAGATTTTGCAGGATGTGAAAGGAGCTATCATCGGATGGATTGAAGGTGGCTTCTGCAACGCTCAATAGCTCTTGCACGGCGCCTTGAAAAGACGCGCCCCCTCTTTTGAGGAAGCGATGGTAGCCGGATGGCTCAATTCCCATGGCGTGCAGCGCTCCTAGCTTCTCTTTGACCTGCGCTGCTAGGTTGGGTGCTTTTCGTTGCAGTTCCCAATGGAGCGATTCGATGTTGCGGCTCATGCCGTAGAGATCCAGGCCGTAGAGCCGAACGTCTTTGTAGCTGCGTAGGGTCTCTAGGAAGCGAAAGAAGTGTTGATTTCTCCACATCCAGCTGGGAAAGCGCTGAAAAGGAGTCGCTCGGAGGGGATGGCCTCTCACGTAGCGATCGGCCTCTTCAAAATCGGCCCAATCGCCTTCACAGGCAACAATGCTAAAACCCGCTTTGCTAATCAGCTCTTGCGTGATGCGCGCTCTCATCCGGTAGTATTCCGCACTACCATGCGTTGATTCTCCAATCAAAACGATGCGCTTGTCTTTGCAGCGCTCAACGAGTTTCTCTAAATGAATCGACTCAATATCTTCGAAACAAACAGCTTCTTTTTTTATGCAATTAATAACTAAGGTCATGATAATTCCAAACTACGTTATATGAATAAACGTGGTTTGGAATATAAAGGCAACTAAAGTTTGATAGTCATCGCAGTTAGGTTATCTTGAGAGCCGGCGCTATAGGCAGAATAGACGAGATCTTCGGCTAACTTAGCGGCCGATGGATTTTTGTGTCCCCGAATCAAAGCTGCTACTTGGTGTGTACTAGCCGCCTCGTAAATACCGTCACAAGTTAAAATCAAATGAGTGCCTTTCGGAATTTCGGAGAGAGGATAGACGGTGATTTTGGGTCTTGGGTTAATCCCGATCGCGTGTTCGCAATGGTCTCCTATGGCTCTAGCTACTGCAAGGTAGTCGTTGATTCGATCAAAAAAGAGCCTTCCCCCTCGATATTCAATGCCTTTTTTGTAACGGGGATCTGCCGGTTTTGCATCTTCGCTCAGTTGGATGCCATTGTCTAAGATGGTTCTGGAATCGCCGACGTTAGCGGTCCAGAGCTTTCCATCTAAACACATAGCTACTGTAACGGTGGACCCTGACTCATCTTCCGAAAAATGATCATCGAGTTGGACAAAGGTCATTTTCAAGGCATTCCAAATACCGCAATCTGTTAAACC
>JAJFMM010000128.1 GCA_021772165.1 Chlamydiota bacterium
CAAAATCGCGGATGGATCCTGCGAATCTTGTGGGATACTCTTCACAAGGAAATTCTTTAATCGGAACAATCCCGCTCTTTCCTGCGAGAAGATTTTTATAAAATGCCTCTACATCAGTGCCAAAACAAGAGACAATTCCCATTCCGGTAACGACGATCCGCTTTTTGCCCATGACTGTATATCCCCCAATCATTCCTTGATTTTTCGGCATCAATGATATCAGATCCGAAAGCTGTGGGCAATT
The DNA here is from genome assembly GCA_021772165.1 of Chlamydiota bacterium. GTDB lineage: Bacteria > Chlamydiota > Chlamydiia > Chlamydiales > SM23-39 > JAKBAE01. Next base: position 245 of record JAJFMM010000128.1, read on the forward strand.
CTAAAAAAAATCAATTTACTTCGTTACGCAGCAGAAAAGTGGCACGAGATTAAAAAGATGAATTGTCCAGTGCTTCCCTGGAGACATCGATCGAGAGATCTACAATTTGTCCCTCATTCCAGACTATTTCAAGAGAATATTTATCTCTGAAACCGGGCTGGAAAAGATGCACAACCACATCGAGATAATCGAGAACGACCCAATCTCCAGACTGAAGGCCTTCCGTGCGAACGGGGCGAACTCCACCCTTTCCAAGAAGTTCTATAATGTTCTTGGCCATGGAGATCACGTGCCTGTCCACATTGCCTTCTGCGATCAGCAGATAATCGGTAATGGTCGAGAGCCCCTTGACGTCGAGAGCCAATATATTGGAGCCTTTTTTATCGTAAACAATTTGCGCTATTTGACTTAACATATCCATCGGATTTTTTCTCATAATTATTTCATGTATAATTCAGGCATAAATTGCAAGAATTTCAGAAATGAGCCGTCAGTATAAGTTATGAGATTGGATATAGTCCAGAATGATTGTAGGAACCAGATGACTGCAATAGAGTTTTTTAGAAAGCCGCTCTCGGATTTCCGTACTAGAAATTTCCATAATAGGCGTAGGGCTCAGCCCTTGTTGAAGAGCTTCTTGGACGGGAGATTCAGGAATTTCTTGAATTCTCTCGCCTCGGGTTCCGATAATTGGCCTCGCCAGGTGCACAATCTCATCCGCTTCCTTCCACTGATGAAAGCTGGGGATCGATTCTGCTGAGAGCAGGAGATAGAGCTCTACCGATTCGAGCTGCGCTTTCAAGGCACGCAGAGTATCGACCGTATAAGAGACGCCTCCCCGCTCCATTTCTATTGTGCAGAGCTGAAAACGGGGCATTCCCTCCAGTCCAAGGCGGGTCATCTGGATCCGATGCTCGTTGGTTACGGAGGGCGGCTTTGTTTTAAAAGGAGAGTGGTTGACAGGACAGAAAAGCACTTGATCTAGTTTGTGCATTTCCGAGAGTCTGACAGCGAGATTCAGGTGCCCGAAATGTAGCGGATCAAATGTTCCTCCAAATAAGCCGATTTTTTTCATTTTGTAAATAGGATCTCGTTGTATTTAGGCAGAGGCCAAAGAGTATGGTCGACCCAGCCTTCGAGAAGATCTACGGCTGCGCGGGCTTCTTCCATGCGAGGCAAGGCTAGCTCTGAGTAAGCTCTAGCAGCAGCTTCCCATCCGAGATCTGCGACGGACTTCTTGACCTTTTCCAGAGCCTCTACGGCTTCAAGTGCTTTTCCCAAGCAGCGGGAAAATTCCCAGAGGGAGGCTTTCTGTTTTTCGGCATCGATCTGGAGCGTCTGTAACAGATCGATCGAGTGCGCCCACTCTTTCTGCCACCGGACTGCTGCCGGCAGAAGAGAGGTGCGAAATAGGTCGATCATCAAGCAGCACTCAATGCCCATCTCTTTCGCATAGCGCTCGACGAGAATCTCAAAGCGGCTCTCAAGCTCTTCCTTGGAATGGATCTCTTGAAAAACTCGTTGGGTTTTCGGATCGCGGAGCACTGCGTAGGAGTGAAAGCTCTTTTTCACGTTGGGAAGATTTCGCTTTGCAGCCTCCTCTTCCCACTCTTTCGCATAGTTATTACCGGAGTAAAGAACGGGCAGCGCGGCTTTGAAATGCTTGCGCAGTACGGGTAGAGATGTGATGAGGAGATCGGTTGAATCGGAGACTTTTGCCACCTCAGCCTCAACCTCATCGAGAATCAGCTGCAAGCTATCTGCAACGATCGCATTGATGACGCAGATCGGCCAAGCGGGATGCTGCGAAGAGCCCACAGCGCGAAACTCAAATCGATTGCCGGTAAAGGCGAAGAAAGAGGTTCGATTTCGGTCGGTTGAATCGGGCTCATGGCAGACGATGTGACGGAGACCGAGATCGAGTGCTTGATGAACTTCTCTACTTTCGGGGCTCTCTTGAAGGATTTTTTCGATACACCCTTCAAGCGTTTGGCCGAGATAGACCGAGAGAATCGATGGCGGCGCTTCCGAGCCCCCTAGCCTCCAATCGTTCGATGCAGTGGCAACGCTACAGCGTAAAAGTAGTGAATGTTCATGCACAGCGCGTAGAGTCGCTGCTAAAAGCATGAGAAAAACGAAGTTATCTTCTCTCGGATCGAGGAGATTCAGACCGGTATCAGTGGCTAGAGACCAGTTGCAATGTTTGCCTGAGCCGTTGAGAGAGGCAAACGGCTTTTCATGGAACAGGCAAGCGAGATCGTGACGTGCTGCTGTCTGACGCATCAGCTCCATTAAAAGCAGGTTGTGGTCAGCTGCAAGAGAGGCTTTTTCGAAAAGCGGAGCGACTTCATGCTGAGAAGGAGCGACTTCATTATGACGCGTTTTTAGAGGAATGCCCAGATGCAGAGCCTCCTCCTCAAAATCGCGCATAAACAAGAGCGTCCGCTCATTTAAAGAGGAGAAGTAGTGATCTTCGAGTTCTTGGCCCCTCGCAGGTTTTGCGCCATATACGGTACGGCCACAGAGCACGAGATCGGGACGCTCGTCATAAAGAGCTTTGTCGATGGCAAAGTATTCCTGCTCCGGTCCAAGCGTCGAGAATACACTTCCCGCTTCAATGCCTGAGAGTTTTAGAAGTCTGAGTACGGCATCTTCGATCTTCTGATCTGAGCGCAAAAGTCCAATTTTGTAATCGAGAGCATCTCCTTTCCAGGAAAAAAAGAGAGAAGGAATGCAAAGGGTCAGGCCATCTGCCGCTTTCCATAAAAAAGGTGGGGTGGAGGGATCCCAGACTGTATAGCCTCTAGCTTGTGCGGTGCTGCGCAGGCCCCCGTTGGGAAAAGAGGAGGCATCGGGCTCGCCTCTTAAAAGATCTTTTCCACTGAAGTGCTCAACAACGCGCCCCCCTTTCATAGCCACAAACGAGTCATGCTTTTCCGCACCTTGTCCCGTCATGGGTTGAAACCAGTGGGTAAAATGCGTAGCGCCGGAGCGAAGAGCCCAATCTTTCAGGGCTTCTGCGAAGAGATCGAAATTCTCTTTTTCGACTTTCTCCTTGCCATCCATGGCTGCCAGCCAATTGGCCGCTTGTTTTTTAGGGAGACTCTGCTCGATATGGCGACGTCCAAAGACGCGGGAGCCAAACAGATGAGAATGTTTTACGTTTTCACGAGGCACC
>JAJFMM010000129.1 GCA_021772165.1 Chlamydiota bacterium
ATCATCCTTGTAGACGGAGACCCAGATTTTTTTCGGGTCGAACTCGAAAACCTGCGTTGAGACATCCCAGGCAAAACCGATCGCCTCTTTTTTGAAGTAGTCGCCAAAGGAGAAGTTCCCGAGCATCTCGAAAAAGGTGAGGTGGCGAGAGGTGTGGCCGACATTGTCCAGGTCATTGTGCTTGCCGCCGACGCGGACGCATTTTTGCGTGGTTGTGGCTCTCGTGTAGTCGCGCTTCGACTGACCCAAAAAGACATCTTTAAACTGGTTCATCCCCGCGTTGGTGAAGAGAAGCGTCGGATCGTCCAGAGGGACAACGGGAGCAGAGGGGACAATGGTGTGTCCTTGTGATTGAAAATATTTGAGAAAGTTTCGGCGAATTTCCTGAGAGAGCATGACAACCTGTTGATGCAAATGGCATCGAGTTTATTCGATTCAGAGCAAAACGTCAAAGCAGAACCGGCCCTCAAAGTTAAGAATTTGAGAGTAGGTTCGAAATTAGGTGTAATCTTTTGTTTAAGAGGAGCATATTATTTCGAAATTTTTGGGGGTCATATGAGTAGTATTACACCTGTTTCTTCGCAGGCAATTTCGCCTCCTGTCACGGGGGGATCCAGGGCCTGGACCGATGTGAAAATCAAGCGGATTTGTCTCTATATTTTTGCAGGCCTCGCAGTGATAGGAGCTGCTGTTTGTGCGGGGGTGGCTCCCATTGCTTCGCTCGCTTTTGTTTTAGGCTCCGGTGCAAGCCTCTGGTATGCCCGCACGCTCATCGATTATCAGAATCCCTCCATTCTAGCGGCTCTTCGACGAGCTGCTCCGAGCTTTTCTCTGTCGGAGCTTCTTAAAAAACATGGATGGGACAATCTCTTATACTACCAACTTCTCGAGCCGATCGCATTTGAATCTACCTACCGCTCTCACGCGGATCTCCTCTCTTTCAATGAGATTGTGAGCCTCTTTTATGATGCGCAAAGTGCAATAGGCAGAACCCGTAGTCGGAGTGCGGCTTTTAGGAGTGCCGACTACTTCATTCCTTGTCCGGGTGAGTGGAAGGGGCAATTTAATCGCGAGACCAGGGGGATGGGCTGTGCGGAGATCCTGGATCGCTATCCTCTCAAAGATTTGAAAGCGTTTGAGATTGTATCGAAGAGAGAGCTAGGCCTGCTGGAGAAAGCAGCTTCTGCTGTTCGAGCGTTTCGGGAAGGCAAGAGAGATCTTGAGCAGAGATTCTTCCATGAAACATCGCAGGCGCGCTCCGATCGAAACCGATCAAACGGCATTGCGAGGCTACAGTGCTGTCTGGTCGGTTGTCAGGAGATCGAGCGAGCACCGGAAAAAGAGGTGCACTGGATAAAAGATTTTTCTAAGGAGAGATACAAAACGCTGAGCAGTCGCTGCATGACGCTCAATCGCATCATCGATCAGGGCCATGCGTTGGAAAACTCAGATCTGCAAGCGATCGAAAGTCTAGAGAATTGGCTGGAGAGCAGCCGTTGGCTCTGCAATAGGCCGGCCTATCGAACTTCGCAAAACTTGCGCAACACAGCATTGCGTGCGGTCAAAGAGCAGTTTGATCGACATACAAAGCCCAAGCGGAAGGAGATCGATGCTCTGCAGCTAGAAAACCGAGAGCATTATGAGATCAAGATGGCTGAGATTGACAACGACTTTACTGGGTGTAGAGATGGCTGAGTCGATCGAATAAGTTATCAATCTTCTTCTGAGTGGCTTCGATAGAGCGAAGAAGCTCTTTCGTCTCATCAAAACGTCCTGCATGCGTCAGCTCGTCGATCTTTTTATTGAGCTCTGCAATCGTCTTGTCCAGGTGATCGATCTTGTTTTCGCATGATTTGATTTCCGTCTCGATCGCTTTTGATCTGGAGCGTTCTGCTTTGCTATCAGAGTCCTTCTTGCCTTTTTTCTCTTTTTCCTCTTCCCATCCCTCATTTTCGAGGAATTCATCATAGCTGCCGTTGAAGAGCTCTTGCTTCTGCTTGTGGCAAACCACCAGCTTGTTGAAGGCGATGCGTCTAAGCATCCATTCACTGTGAGTGACAACAACAACAGATCCGTGGAAATCTTCAATGGCGTCGATGAGGGCTTCGATCGATTCGATATCGAGATGGTGCGTCGGTTCATCGAGGAGGAGCAGGTTGCTGGGACGCGCAATGATCTTTCCGAGAAGGACGCGGCTCTTTTCACCGCCGGAGAGGATGGAGATCGGTTTTTTTGCCAGATCGCCGCCAAACATCATGAGACCGCAGATCCCGCGAATCTGCGTGAAATTGAGATCCGGATTCGCAGAGGCGATCTCCTCTTCGATCCGGAGTGAGGCGTCGAGACGATCGATCGACGTTTGGCCGAAGACACCGAGGCGAAGAGTCTGGGAAACGGTGATGTCGCCCTTTTCCGGCTCTAGTTCTTGCGAGAGCAATTTAAGAAGCGTGGATTTTCCGTAGCCGTTTTTCCCGATGATCGCAATGCGGTCTCCCTTCTCAATGGTCAGAGAAAAATCTTCGATCAGAGGTTTAGTCGGCTCATAGGAAAACTGAAGGTGAGAGGCGTCCACCATTTTCTTTCCATTGAAAGGGACCTCGCGGAAAGAAAAATCGAGCTGACGCAGATTTTTGAGCTTCTCGAGATCGGGGAGGCGATCGATCATCTTCTGGCGAGCTTGAGCCTGGGTCGCTTTGGTGGCTTTTGCGCCGAATCGATCAATAAAAGACTGCATATGCGCCTTTTTCTTCTCGAGCGTTTGGCGAGCCTGTTCATGCGTCTCCTCTTCCTGGGCGATTAGATGGAAAAGATCAGAGCTTTTGCCCTTGATTTTGACGATTTTCTGGCGATGGATCCCCATCATATGAGTGGTCACGGCGTCTAAAAATTGCAGATCGTGCGAGATCAGGATCATCTCTCCCTTCCAGCTGCGAAGAAAGTTCTCAAGAAAACGAATGGAGAGAATGTCGAGGTAGTTGGTCGGCTCATCGAGTAGGAGACAATCGGGCTCCGAGACGAGCACCTTCGCCAGCTGCACACGGAGCTGGTAGCCCCCGGAGAGACTATCCGGTGACTTGTCCATCATCTCTTCAGAAAAGCCCAGTCCAAAGAGGAGGGTCTCTGCCTTGTAAAGGAGATCTTTTTCATCGTCGGGAAGACCCAGAGCGGCCTCTCCCAGGATCGTCGGCTGTGTAAAACGGATCTGCTGCTGAAGCAGGCCTAGGTGGTAGCCCTTGGGATAGACGATTGTGCCTTTATCCGGCTGCTCGGCTCCGGATAGGAGCTTAAAGAGAGTAGATTTACCCGAGCCATTACGCCCGATTAGGCCGCACCGCTCCCTTTTTTGCATGGTGAATGCCGCCTGCTCTAATAAAACCTGATCGCTGTAGGCAAGGCATAATCCGTCCGCCTGAAACATAGTACCTCTGTAAATCGGAGGAGTATAGCAGAGGAGATATTAATTTTCTCCTTGATCTGAACACATGTCAGGGGACAAAATAAGTTTTTTTAAAGGAGAAATGTTCACCATGGAAGAAGACCAGAAAAAATTACTCGGTAAAACAGCCAATGCAATTCGACAACTCTCCATGGAAGCGGTTCAAAAAGCTGATTCTGGACACCCGGGATTGCCGATGGGCTGCGCTGAATTTGGTGCTTACCTCTATGGGGTTCAACTCCGCCACAATCCAAAAAATCCCAAATGGGCCAACCGCGACCGCTTTGTGCTCTCCGCCGGACACGGATCGATGTGGCTCTATTCCTGCCTGAATCTATCCGGATTCAAGGTCTCGATCGAAGATATCAAGCAGTTCCGCGAGCTCAACTCCATTACACCAGGCCACCCGGAATATGGCATGACAGAGGGTGTCGAGGTGACAACCGGACCTCTCGGTCAAGGTGTTGGTAATGCCGTGGGAATGGCGCTTGGCCTAAAAATATTGGGAGCTAAGTTCAATAAAGAGGGCTTTCCTCTCTTTTCCTCCAAAGTGTTCTGCCTCGCAGGCGACGGCTGCATGATGGAAGGGATCTCCTCGGAAGCAGCTTCCTTTGCAGGGCATCTTCAGCTCAACAATCTAGTTCTAGTCCATGACAACAACCATGTCTGTCTCGACGGATTTACCTCTGAGAGTTTCACAGAAGATACCAAAGCGCGCTACCGCGCCTACGGCTGGGATGTGCGCGAGCTCGATGGCTACGATTTTGATGCCATGGACGTTCTTTTCAAAGAGCTAAGGGAGCATCAGGACAGACCCGTGTTCATCTCCATGAAAACGATCATCGGAAAGGGCTCTCCAAATAAAGAGGGCACCAACAAGGCGCACGGCTCTCCACTTGGACCGGAAGAAGTGGCTCTGACTAAAGAAGCTCTTGGTCTTCCGAAAGAAGAATTTTACGTCCCACAAGCGGTACGCACCTATTTCGATCAGAGATTGGAAAAAGACGCTCAGCTCGAAACAGAGTGGAATGAGCTATTTCGTCGATGGGAATCAGCCTACCCTGATCTGGCAGAAGAGTTCAAAAAAATGCAGAACCAAGCGCTTCCCGACAATCTGGAAGAGCTGCTCAATGCAACGGAGATCAAAACACCAATCGCCGGAAGAGCTGCTTCGCAACTCGTTCTCAATACACTCGGTAAGCATCTTCCGCAAATCGTCGGTGGATCTGCAGACCTCTCTGTGTCCGATTTGACGATGATGAAAGAATTTCCAATCATCACAGCGGAGAATTTCAACGGACGCAATATTAAATATGGCGTAAGAGAATTTGCTATGGCGACGATCGTCAATGGATTGTCTGTGACAAACATGTTGACGCCCTATTGCGGAACTTTCTTTACCTTCTCCGATTACATGCGCAATGCGGTGCGCCTCGCGTGCTTGTCTCACTACCATGTAATTTATCAATACACGCACGACTCCATTTTCCTCGGACAAGATGGCCCGACGCACCAGCCGATCGAGCAGCTTGCATCTCTCCGTGCGCTCCCGCATCTACATGTCATCCGCCCGGCAGACTCGAATGAAGTGCGCATGGCCTGGATCGCAGCTCTACGCTACAAGGGACCGACAGCGATCGTCCTTTCCAGACAGAATCTACCTGAGTTGGCTCACACAAAAGTTCCTTTCGATAGCGGAATGGGCCGAGGCGCTTACATCGTTAAAAAAGAGAAGAGCAAACCAGACTTTACGCTTTTGGCGACAGGCTCGGAACTCTCTCTTGCAATCGATGCCTCAGAGCGCCTTGAAAAGATGGGCAAGAATGTGAGAGTCGTCTCATTTGCTTGCTGGGAACTCTTTGAAAAACAGAGTGAAGAGTATATCAACTCCGTGGTCGGCGGCGATCTAGGTGTACGCGTGTCCATTGAAGCGGCCACCGACTTCGGCTGGTACAAGTACATCGGACCCGAGGGGATTGCTATCTGCATGGAAGGCTTCGGTCATTCAGCGCCCGCAGCAGAGCTCGCACAAGAATTTGGATTCACTGTCGATGCGATCGTAGAGCGCCTCCTTGCAGATGAATAACAAATTTCTAGATGCACTTCGTGGTCAAAATCAAGGTCCTCCTCCTGTCTGGCTTATGCGCCAGGCAGGTCGCTACCTGCCGAGCTACCAGGCGCTCAGAAAAAAACACTCTCTCTACGACCTCTTTTTCACGCCAGAGCTTGCTCGACAAGCAACACTTCTTCCCGTCGATGAGATCGGTGTCGATGCTGCGATTCTCTTTTCCGATATCACCGTCATCGTAAAAGCTCTCGGTTTGAGCCTCGATTTTAAAGAGGGATTTGGTCCGGTAGTCGAGCTGCGCATCGAAAGTGCGTCTCAAATTGACAACTTGCCTTCTCCTTCCATGGAAAGTCTGGAGCCGATTGCGGAGACGATCCGTCTGCTTCGAAGAGAGCTGCAAGTGCCTCTCATTGGCTTTTGCGGAGGCCCCTTCACAGTGGCCAGTTACATGATCGAACGAAAAGGCGGCTCAGATCTACCGCTGATTAAGCGCTGGCTCTACTGCGATCCTATGAGTTTACATCGTCTGCTGAGGCGTCTAACCGATGCGACAAAAATGTATCTCGATCTACAGATCGACAATGGAGCACAAGCGATCCAAGTGTTCGATTCTTGGGCGCATGTTTTGACGCAGCCCGATCTGCAAACGTTCTGCTTGCCGTATCATCGAGAGCTGATTGAGCATGTGCAGCAAAGAGGCGTACCCGCCATCTCGTTCATGCGCTCCTCCTGCCTCCATATAAGAGAGATCGCCGCCTTTAAGCCCGATGCGATTAGCTGTGATTGGCAACAGCCACTCGCTACCATGCGTCAAATTGTAGGCCCAGAGATCGCTCTGCAAGGCAATCTCGATCCAGATCTGCTCTTCGCTCCGCTCGAGGTGATTGAGGCTAAAGTGAGAGAACTGTTGGCTTCGATGGACTCCGATCCCGGATTCATCGTCAATCTCGGTCACGGAGTGAAACCTGACATTCCTTGGCAATCTGTTCGGCATTTAGTGAGAACAGTTCAGGAGGAAGCAAATGCAGTTTCAATCCTATCTATTTGATCTCGACGATACACTGATCGATTTTAAGGCTAGCGAGAGCATCGGTTTGCAGAAATGTAGAGAAGCTCATTTTCCTCTGGTGGAAAGAGCGAGTTTTGAAAAAGACTTTCACGCCATCAACCGCTCTCTCTGGCAAAGCGCTGAGCAAGGCGATTTTCCCATCGGCCAAATTGACCAAGAACGTTTCGCTAGACTCTGTCGCCTCTACGATAGAGAGGAAGATCAGAAAATTGCAGCCTATTATGGAGAAAGTCTCGTTCAGCACTCTTCTTGGATTGAAGGGGCTCGTGAATTGCTTGTTGCTCTACAAGAATGTGGTGCTAAAATCGGCTATCTGACCAACGGCTTTTCTCGCATACAAAAAGCAAAGGTAGAGAAGCTGGGATTGAACCGCTTTTCTGAAGTACTTGTGATCTCAGAAGAAGTGGGCATGGCCAAGCCGAAGCCGGAGATCTTTTTTCATGCACTCTAACAGATGGGCTCTTCGCCAAAGGAGACGCTGATGGTGGGCGATTCGTTGACCAGCGATGGACAGGGCGCTCGCAATGCGGGATTGCCATTTTGCTGGTTCAATCCGCATCAGAGAGATCCATCGGCAGATTGGACGCCAGAGTTCATTCTGGATCACTTAGACCAATTCCCCTTTTAAAAATTCTTTTATTCATGCTAAGATACCTGGCTTTTCAAACTTTAAATAAGTGAGGGAAGTATGATTAGGGCAGTAGCAGGTGTTTTGAGTCGCGCTGGAGTCGCACCACAACAGTTAATACGAAGAGCATGCTCTTCCGAGTCAGATAAAATTTCTCGAGCTATAGAAAAAATATTGTCGGAGCGCCCTGAAATGCTTGAGCCAGCCTATGTCTGGCCTTCAATAGTTCGTTTGGGTTGTCCAGACAGGAATGATCCAGAGTATTGTAAATGGGTGGAAAAGTTAACCCCTCTGATAGAGCAGATTGCTGCGGATAATAAAGCAGGTCGCCCTGTAGAGAGGGGTGATCTTAAGAATCTACTTGACCTCCTCACTTAATTTTTTTCTGGAAACATTCGGCTTAAATCCCTTCAATCCATAAACTTTTTTTATGGGTGTACAAGTCGAGTCTCAAGATCTTTTGCGCTGGAACCGCTCCGTTCCTCGCTATACAAGCTATCCAACAGCTCCGCAGTTTTATTCTCTGGGGCTAACAGATGCAACTTCTGCTCTCAAGCGCTTCGATGAGAGCGTGCGGCCCCTCTCTCTTTATCTACACATACCTTTTTGCTCTTCCATGTGTCTTTTCTGCGGCTGCTCTGTCATCTTGAATCGCCGTCCGGAAAAACAGGCGTCGTATGTTGATCTGATCTGCAAAGAAATCCTACTGGCAGCTAAGGAATTCACCTCAAAGCGCAAGGTGACGCAGCTCCATTTCGGAGGAGGCACCCCAACCATGCTGACGGAAGCTGAATTCGATCAAATTCTCGGGGTTCTCCATAGCGTCTTTTCCATCGACGCCGATGCTGAAGTCTCCATCGAGATCGATCCTCGCACCGTTTATTCCGATGAGGGGAAAAAGCTGCGTTATCTGAAGAAGGCTGGATTCAACCGCGTCAGTTTCGGTGTGCAAGATCTCGATCCCGTTGTGCAAGAGGCTGTGCGCCGAAGACAGAGTGAAGAGATGACTATCAAAACATTTGAGATGGCGCGCGAAATCGGTTTTTCGGGAATCAATATCGATCTAATCTATGGGCTGCCCTATCAAACAACCGAACGCTTTCAAAGAACCGCGCATCGTATCTCTGAAATGAGACCGGATCGTATCGCCTTTTTCTCCTATGCGAAGGTCCCCTGGCTGAAGGAGCATCAAAAAGCGATGCCTGAAGAGGCGGAGCCCTCGATCGAAGAGAAGTTTCAGATCTATGTCGATGCAAGAAAGATTTTTCTGGAAGCGGGCTACGAGGCGATCGGGATGGATCACTTTTCCCTCTCAGAAGATTCTCTCACGAAGGCGTTTCATCAAAAAGATCTCTGGCGCAATTTTCAGGGCTACTCGCTTAAACTCGCTGATGATCTGCTCGGTTTTGGCGTGACCTCGATCGGTTTCATGGACTCGGCTTTTCTACAGAATGTAAAAACCATCGAGGAGTATAGACGAGAGATCGAGGCGGATCGTTTACCTGTGCTGCGAGGCTATGTCTTGGATGAAGAAGATCAATTGAGACGCTGGGTTATCCAAAGAATCATGTGCCATTTTGAGCTGGACAAACGCGAATTTGAGAGAATCTTTTCACGCTCCTTCGATGAGCATTTCGCCCTTGAGAGAGCCGCCTTAGAGGCGTTGAAAGAGGAGGGGATGCTCGAAGAGAGCGCCGATAAACTCCTGCCAACGGAGCTGGGCTGTCTCTTCATCCGTTTAATCGCATCGGTGTTCGATGCCTATTTAAAATCTGAAGATCGCTTTTCTAAATCGATATGAAAATTCTTATTCTAGGAGGAGGGATCTCAGGTCTCTCTGCGGCCAGACGTCTTTCCCAATTCTATCCCAGAGCGGAGATCACTCTTTTAGAAAAAACGAACCGGCTCGGCGGCTGGATCGAGTCTGAAGATAGTGGCGATTTCCTTTTCGAAAAGGGGCCGCGTACCTTTAGTGCAGCGCGCTCGCCAACGCTTTTACAATGGATCTCTGAGCTGGGGTTGGAGCGCGAACTGCTCTTTTCTAATCCAAGTGCGAGCAAACGCTATCTCTGGCATCGCAATCGACTGAAGAGTGCCGGCTCTCTCTTTTGGCCGCACGCCTGGCGTCTCTTACTCGAGCCTTTTGTTGGTAAGGGCAAAGAGGAGGAGACGATCCACGCCTTTGCAACAAGGCGCTTTGGGAAAAAAATCGCAGATCTCTTCTTTGATCCGATGACGCGTGGCATCTACGCGGGCGATTGTCGCACTTTGAGCGTAAAGGCCTGCTTTCCCCGTTTTGTTGAGATGGAACAGCGCTACGGCTCCCTTCTGCTCGGGATGCTGGCGCCTCGAAAGAAAAAGAAATTTCCAGGCTCTCTCTTTACACTCAAGCGCGGCATGCAGAGCTTAGTCGATGCGATTGTAGAGAAGCTGCCCATTGAAATTGTCAAGGATGTCGAAATCGAATTTCTCTATCAGAGGTGGGGACGATGGAAGGTGGAGACAAAGAGTGGAGCTTTCTCTGCCGATGCTGTTTTTTCTGCGCTTCCGGCTCATGCTCTTCGTGAGCTGCTCCCTGAGATGCCGGAGATTCCATCTTCCTCTCTAGATGTGGTCAACATCGGATTTCTGCAGAGGCCAACTGCTATGAAAGCGGGCTACGGCTACCTCGTGCCCTCGACTCTAAAAGAGGAGTCTCTTCTCGGTATGATCTGGGACTCGGAAGTATTTGGTGGCCCCTGCAGAATGACGGCCATGGTGAGCGGCGATTCGCCTAAAGAAATTGCACTGGATGCTCTGAGGCGTCATCTCGGAATCCATCAGGCTCCTGATCGGCTGGAAGTCCACCCCGCCAACCAGGCGATCCCTCAGCTAGGAGTGGGTCTAAAAGAGAAACTGCTAGACTGGGAGAGCTCTCTAGAAGGGCTCCATCTATTGGGCAACTACCTAGACGGAGCCTCTGTAGATCAGTGCATGGCGCGCTCCGAGAAAGTAGTAAAGAATTATTTTCAAAAAAAGTCTTAGAATTGCGATTCATTCCCTTTTAGTTTATAATAATGGAACGGATTAGTTCCGTTTATAATAAAAATGGAGTAATAATGACGCAAGTTCGATTTCCTCAAGAATTAGCTCAAATGGGCAAGGTGCCCCCTGGGGCAACACTCAATGAGATAAAAGAGCTCGTTGGAGAGCTGTCAAAGAAAACGGGCGCTGTGGCTCGAGCTGTTTTGAATAGCGGAGTTCTGGAAGAAGTATTTGATCGAATCGATGAACTACAAGAGACAGAGCTGGGTCTGAATCGCAAGATTTCCGATCTGCAAAGAGAGTTGGACGAGCTACAGATCTCCATGGATCGTCTGGAGCCTCTGGCCATTGCTTTGAGGCTCGATCTTTTGCAGGAGAAGATCTTCTCCTGTCCCAAGCCCGCAACGGGACTCCTCCTACAGAATCTGAACGTTTTGAAAGATCGTTTCGATCATCTGCATTTCCAATACATTTTCCCCGATACAGAAGAGCTCAATCCAGACTCGTTTCAGAATAATCTCCTTTATCGGATGGAGCAGGAAATAACTCACTCCGATCCAGAGAGAGCCGATGCATTGAAGGGGAGTCTCTCTTCTCTGCAATCTCAATGCAAAGCTGCCGAAGAGATCTTTCTAGGCAAGGGGTTGGTAACTTATTTCACGCTTCCTGAGTCTGTTCAACAAGAAATTGAAGGACGTTTTTTTGAACGATTTCCAAAGAGCTCTTTGGAAATCTTATTGTCTGAGCCTGAAGGACAGATGCAACTGGCAGCAGCAGTCATGGCCTCCCTTGCTGATCGCATGATGGATGTAGATCTTTAAAATATCTTTGCAATATATAAGAAACTTTTTAACAATGGAGTTGTTTCTAAATTTTGCCACAACTCCCGAAGGGGGAGAAGGAGGAAAAGATGGCAATTCCATTACCAACAAGCGTAACTGCAAATGCAACTCTTGATTTGTCAGGTACAACATGTGTTTGCTGCAGCAAAGATAGTAATATCCACAAAGAAGAAACGACCAATGACAACAGGGTTATTTTTGATCCTGAGAGGCAAAATTGGAGTGCCGAGCCGCAACCCAATTTAATTACGCGACTATTTGGTTGTTGCTGTGGGCGTGATGTAGCTGAAGAAAATGGCGTCGCATGGGATTTTTTTGAGCAAGCTCTTAAAGCCAATACAGGAGTGTCGCTAGATGAAGCATGTGGGCTGACCGATCTCGATAGTAGAGTCATTTTGGAAAGAAGGAAAGAAGGCAAGAGGTTAAAGCCTGAAGATTATGAAAAGATCACGCGAATGGCGCAAGGCCTTTTTGCCAGAAGAAGTGAGCCGTCGTCGTCTGTAGATACGCCAGCTGTGGTGTTAAAACCGTTTGAAAGAGCCGCTGCTCCAGCGGAGTCCTCTATGAAAAGGAGTAATTCTTATGATGAACTCCGTATTCGGATGGTGCACGTCAGTAAATCAGATGGAAGGAGTGAGAAGTTCTGTCCGGACAAGTTAAAGCAATCTATTCGAGAGGGTTCTCCAACAGGCTCTCGAGAGGATCAGATTGAGGAACTCGTCAGACAAGTTCTTCAAGAGGTTGATGCCAAGTCCCAAGGCAAAACGCCGACGATTTCCTCTGAGGAAATTCGTGCAATCGTTAATGAAAAATTAGGAAAACATTGAACTTTACTGGATGAGGGGAGGGGATCTACTCCTCCTTTTTTTTAATATTAATTTTCTCTCTACGCTCGCTCAGCGGGCTTAGATCTATATAAAATCTAACTTAACAATAGTCTTGTTTTAGAATTTGCCAAAGCTCCCGAAGGGGGGAAGGAGGAAAGTATGGCAGTTCCATTACCGACAAACGTACGAGCAACCTTTGACATGTCAGGAGCAGCTTGTATTTGCTGTAGCAAGGACAGTGGTATCAGTAAAAAAACTGAGAATAATGAGGAGGAGAGCGATCAAAGAGTCGTTTATGACGAAGCTAGCCATAGATGGGATGTTGTTGAGAGGCCCAATTGGTTTGTACGAACATTTGGTTGTTGTTGTGGTCATGATAAAGTTATTAAGGAAGAAAATCTTGCTGCATGGGACCACTTTGAACAGGCTCTGAAAATTCGTGGGGTACATCTTGAGACCGCTTGCAATTTAACGGATCTCGATGATCGTGAGGTGGCTCTGCAGCGGAAAGAAGGGTTAATGTTAACGCCGGAGCAATGTGAAAAGATCACGGAACAGGCTCTTAAAATTCTCGAGGGAAATAGTAAAAATGCGATTGAAATAGAATTAGCGGATGAAGGTGATACGCCTCGTCCGTCTCTTTACATGAGAAGGGATGGCTCTTATGAAGAGCTCTGTATCCGAGTGCA
>JAJFMM010000130.1 GCA_021772165.1 Chlamydiota bacterium
GCAGCTCCATGATTTCTTCAGAAATAATCGGCTCTAAAGCCTTGAAATCATAAGGAAGTTCGGGTAGTTGATAACTCGTTTTTTCGTCAGCTGGCATGATTTCTCCTCAATAGATCAGTTTCCTATCATATCTTTCATAAAAGCTTTAATACAAGTTTCAGCTGTTAATCTTCCTTGAAAGGAGAGTTTTTTTTCCGAAGGAAGCTCCTTTCCGTAAGCCCTAGAAAAGCCTTCCACGCAAGATGAGCTGGCAAAAGAGATCTCATCGATCTCATCGAGACTCGGCAAAGCACCTGGCTGTACATAGTCTGTTTCATAGAGATCGATGACAAAAGCGCTCTTGTTTTGCAGATAATCTGCAAGAAGAGGTCTCGCCAAGCTCGACCTTGGGTAGCAGAGGGTGGCTGAGCTAAGATCGACTGTTTCGAGAAGCGCCAACATCCCTTCCTGCTCTGCAAAGGGTGCGATCAGCGGCTCTACACCTAAGCTTCGCATTGCATCTGCTGTTTTTTCACCAATTGCCAGAACTGTTTTTCCCTCCCAGGAGAGCTGCGGCAGAAAACGGACCGTCGTTTTACTGGTCACCAGAAGATGAGTACAAAGATCCCAAACGCGTTTGAGCTCTTCGACACCCTGCATTCGCAGTCGGGCTCGAATCACAGGATAGTGGAGAATACGCCCCTCTGATCTACATGCTGCGGGATCAAGGCCGAGATGAAGAATCGTCCAGGGGCGCTCTTTTCCCCGTCCATCGATAGGACGGAAAAGCTCCTGCGCCTCTTTATCATCTTCTCTGACAACGATGGCGAGTTTTCCCTGGTTTTCTGTGGAGGTTCCGGGAAGAAAGTAGCGATTGCACTCTCCGCACAGCTTGAGACGGACAAGGGCCGCTTCAGCAACGACGACGCCATCGACCTCACCTCTTTCCAAGGTTGCCAGTCTCGATGGAATTGCGCCGCGCAGATCGCAAAAGGAGAGATCGGAGCGCAGCTCTTTCACAGCTTCTTCTCTTCGCCTGCTCGATGTGGCAATGCGCGCACCCGAGGGGAGATCTTCGAGTCTTAAGCCCTCTCGAAGAACAAGAGCATCGCGAGGATCTACGCCGGAAGTGAGCGCCGCCAGACAGAGTCCCTCGGGCAGAGGATCTGGCAGATCTTTTGCCGAGTGAATAGCGGCGCGTACTTCTGATTGCAGCAGCATGCGATCGATCTCGCGCGTGAAAAAATCGGTTTTCTCAAGATCTCTAAGAGATGTTTTTTGATCGAGATCGCCGTGCGTTTCGACGAAATGTATGGAAAGGGCTAGTTCAGGAAGCAGCGCTTGAATTTCGGCTGCTTGAGCGCGCGAAAGTTTTGATGCGCGTGCAGCGATTTTCACGGAAAGAGCTCGCGGATCGCTTCCTCGACCATCTCGATCGGCACAAGGCGAATTTTTTCGGTAAGAGAGCTCGAAAGACCTTTGCAGTTACTCTTGGGCAAGATGCAGCGTTTGAATCCCATGTGCACAGCTTCTTTCAGGCGCGCCTCTATCCGACTCACGCCTCTCAGCCCGCCACCGAGTCCAATCTCACCGAGAACAATCGTGTCGGCGGGCACAGGGCGATTCATGAAAGAAGAGGAGATGGCCATCGCGATACCGAGATCGATCGCGGGCTCGACGATCTTGAGTCCCCCTGCAAGTGCGACAAAGACATCGCAATGGTGGAGCTGAAACCCAACGCGTTTGTCGAGGACGGCAAGTAGCAGCGCAAGACGATTCTGATCAAGTCCTGTAGAGCGGCGGCTCGGCGTAGAGAAGG
This sequence comes from Chlamydiota bacterium, assembly GCA_021772165.1. Classification (GTDB taxonomy): domain Bacteria; phylum Chlamydiota; class Chlamydiia; order Chlamydiales; family SM23-39; genus JAKBAE01. The sequence goes on from JAJFMM010000130.1 coordinate 1,799, forward strand.
ATGTTTTACTCACAAGCGCCTGGATTTCGAGAAGAAATGAGCGGGCGCCCTCGAGTCCGGGCACGATTGCTGAACCGGGCGTCTCTTTCATTCTCTCTTGCAAAAACACTTGAGAGGGATTCGGTACTTCGGCAAGGCCTGTCTCTTTCATCTGAAAGATCGCGATCTCATCGGTGGGGCCAAAGCGGTTTTTCATGGCGCGGAGCATGCGAAAGCCATGTTGACGATCGCCCTCGAACTCAAGGACGGTATCGACGAGATGCTCTAGAACGCGAGGGCCTGCCAGCTCGCCGCTTTTCGTCACATGGCCAATGAGAAATGTTGTGATGCCCCGTCCTTTTGCGAGATGCATGAACTCCATTGCGATCTCTTTCACCTGCACTACAGATCCGGGCGAAGAGGAGAGTTCTGACTTATAGACGATCTGCACCGAATCGACAATCACGGCATCGGGCTTTAAGTGGTCGATCTGCTCGAGAATGGAACTGTAATTCGTTTCACTGAGAAGAAATAGATTGGCGTGGTCGATGCCGAGTCGAAGCGCTCTGAGAGAGGTCTGCTCTGCGGACTCTTCACCGCACACATAGAGCACTGTCTGATTGATTTTAGCCATCGCATTGGCGATCTGAAGCATAAGGGTGGATTTACCTACGCCAGGCTCCCCTCCTATAAGAATTAAAGAACCTACGACCATGCCGCCGCCGAAAAGGCGGTCGAGCTCACCCATCTCTGTGCGGAGGCGTCTACACTCTTTGGGATCAACCTCGCGAATACGAAGGGGGCGAGAGCTTTTCACTTTTTTCGACTCGAAGCGCGGCTTGGCCTCTTCGATAGACGCCTCTTCGACAAGCGTATTCCAGTTCTGGCACTGCGGACAGCTACCGGACCATTTTGGCTGCGAGTGGCCGCAATCGCGGCAAGCCCAAAGAACTTTTGTTTTCATTCTTCAATTTTCCCAAGAGCATCGTAAGCTGCTGCCTGTTCCGCTTCTTTTTTGGAAGAGCCGGAGCCTTTTCCAAGATCGCCCTCTCCAATCGATACGACGACATGAAAGGTTTTTGCATGGTCAGGGCCCCCCTCTTCTACAACGCGATAAGAGGGAGGCTTCTGGAAACGCTTTTGTGAATAGTCTTGCAGCTCTGCTTTGTAGTTGTGAGAAGGCGTTCCAATCGCCTCTTCCACCTCTTCGTCGAAATGCGCTGCGATGAAAGAGCGTACAGAACTGATGCCTCCATCGAGATAGAGAGCTCCGATCAGCGCTTCAAAAACGTCAGAGAGAATCGAACTTTTGGTGCTTCCGATACTGAGACGCTCCCCCTTGCCGAGCAGAATGAAACTTCCCAGATCGAGTTTCAATAAATATTTGGCACAAGAGGCCGCATCAACCAGCCGCGAGCGCAACTGCGAGAGCTGCCCCTCTTGATGATCCGGCAAGCGGCGGTAGAGATGGTCCGCCATCGCGAGACCGAGGACAGAGTCCCCGAGAAACTCGAGTCTCTCGTTGTGCTGGTCGATCTGATCTCGATGTTCATTGACAAACGAGCGGTGCACGAAGGCGAGGAGCAGTAAATCTTTATTTTCAAAAACAGCGCCAATTCTGTCTTCGAGCTGATGAATATTCTGCTTAAGGTCTTCCAAAGGTGTCATGGCATAAATTTATACTTAAAAAGAGAGTTTCTATCCATTGCCGAATTTTCTAAGATCGCATAGACTCTTTGGCCATCTTCTGCGGAGAATATCCATGGCAAATTTAAATCCACACCTAGAAAAACTCTCCAGTTACTATTTTTTTAAAGATATTGACCAGAGAACCGGGGCTTTGAGGGAGAAAGATCCCCAGGCGATTCTCTTTAACCTTGGCATTGGCGATATCACCAGACCCCTCGCCCCCCACCTGCTCTCAGCCCTCTGTACGGCATCTCAAGAGATGGGCGACCGAAAAACCTTCCGCGGCTACGGACCCTCGCAAGGATACGAGTTTCTTCGAGAAGCGATTCTCTATGGCGACTACCATCGCCTCGGCATCTCGATCGATGAAATTTTTGTCTCGAACGGCGCCAAGTGCGATCTCGCAAATATTCAAGAACTTTTTGCACCTGACTCCAGAATCGGCATTTGCGATCCCGCCTACCCTGTCTTCATTGATACGAATGTGATGGCAGGACGCACGCTCTCTTGGAGCGAAGAGAAAGGCGGCTATGACGGCATCGTGACCGTTCCTTGCCTGGAAGAAAATGGATTTCTTCCCTACCCCCCTTCCATTCCGTGTGATCTGATCTATCTCTGCTCACCAAACAATCCTACGGGAGTCGCATTTACACGCCAGGTGCTTCGACTCTGGATCGACTACGCGCTCGAGCACAACTGCATCATTCTCTATGACGGCGCTTATGAAGCCTACATCACTTCAGAAGATTGTCCTCGCAGCATCTATGAGATGGAAGGCGCTCGCGAAGTGGCTATTGAAATCCGCTCCTTTTCAAAGTCTGCCGGATTCACAGGCCTTCGCTGCTCCTATTCGATCATCCCGAAAAATCTACGCGCAACGCTCGCTGGAAAAGAGATCTCCGTCCATTCCCTCTGGCGCCGACGCCAGGATATGAAATTTGGAGGAGTCCCCTACCCGATTCAAAAATGTGCGGCCGCCATGTACTCGCCGGAAGGGCAAGTGGAAGTGAAAGAGACCATTCAGACCTATCAGGAGCGTGCTCGTTTTCTCTACAACGGACTGAAAAGCATGGGATTTGCGGTCTACGGAGGCATTGACGCCCCCTACGTCTGGTGTAAAACACCGGCTGGACTCAGTTCTTGGGAATATTTCGATCAATTATTGGAACAAGCACATATCATCTGTATACCAGGACGAGGTTTTGGGAAAATGGGAGAAGGATTCGTTCGTTTCTCCGCTTTTGCAGACCCGCAAATGCTCGCAGAGAGTTTACTACGAATTAAACAGATGGCCTAGAGGTATACTCCCTAATGCAAACACACCTGACAGCGCAGCAGATCCGACACTACTCTCAATTTGGCTGGATTGAATTCGAGGAATTCCTAACAAAAGAGCGCACTGCCGAACTACGTAGCAGCGTCCAACAGACACTCGCTCACAGAAATAAAAAGTCAGTGCCTACCCCTGAAGATTACTACCAAATAGGGCGTGACCTTTGGCGAAACAATTCGCCTCTAAAAAAACTATTCTGCTCAAAAAACTTTAGTACGAGCGTATCGAGCCTGAGCAATAAAACGCCGCTGCTTCTCGCCTGCGATCAATGGATTCCGGAAGGCCACACACTTTCTCCTCTCAACATGGAAGCACATCTCAGCTTTCAAGACCTCGTCTGCGGAGCTCTTCTTGCTCTCGATGGAGAAAAAGCGGGACACGTTCGGTTTTTTCACCCCGACCGCCTACCACCCTTTGAAGAGTGCGGACAGATCTTAATTGCCTACGGAAACCTCCAGACCGTCTATATCCACAATCCGAAGGATCCCTCCAGCAGCCAATTCAAAGAACTGGGCTACAACTATGGAGATCGCCTGAACACAAAGATCCATCCTTTGATCTAAGGAAGCGTTTACGCGCCAACTTTTTCCAGCTCCGAGGCTACGATTCTTTCGATCCTTCTTTTCGAGATGCTCTTTTGACCTAACAGAAGAATCTCTGCTACGATCCTATCCGCAAGAATCTGCACCTCGCTCTCTGTAAGTGTGATCACCGACTCTTCAAACATCTCTTCCACGTTATCTACAAACTGCGTAGTCATTGCTACCTCCTGGTATGCGATTAAAAATGCAAGCTGCGAATGTAAAGGATTTTTTTAGATTTTTGCAAAGATTTTCATCTATCTTCTGCTTTTTTATGCACGAGTACTCTGTTAATGATGTTGATGTCTTCCGGCAGAAAAGCCGTCTGAATAACCACGGCGATAAGCTTCCGTAGCATATAAACCAACTGACTTCGCCCCTTCTTTACTCCCCTGATCGCGAGCTATCTCCGCTGATTCACATTGAATTCTCCTCATACACTCTTCCGGTAAAATTGGATTACAAAAAAGGAGCTGCCCATTCTCTGGATTCACAAGACAGTGCGTAGCTTGATCAACCTTCGTTAAGTTGCTGACATCAGAAAGATTAACATCTAAAACATCCTCTTTTAGGTAGGTTTCGATGGGACAATTCAATACCCAGTCTTCCGGATGACATGCACAATTTTTAGAAATGGAAGGATGAATCCCCCGCCACCACTCGCTCCAGCTTCTTGCCCGTGGAGTCAAACCAAAAACATGCCAGAAACTTCCATCTGAGAGCATAAAATAGCCTCGCTGGTTCTCGATGATCACTTTTCCTCTGAGCACGCCTCTATTGTTAGGAGCCGCATCAAGGATAGCCGAAGAAAACAGCCCTATCAAAAGATACAGAAAAAAAATCCTCACCCTCTCTCCTTAATTTTCCGGTTTAAACAGTATATTAGACTAAGGCTAATGATCCATCATCCCCGAGGATTTTTAAAGGCAGAATCTTCTAGCCATCGAAAAAGGGAGGAATAGAACCCCTCCCCCTGTTTACTGAAATTCAATCTCGGCCTAGTTTTTCATCAATGATTGCATGAATTTCTTCGGTTGAGAGAACTATCTCTTTACCGTTGGACCTGACCTCAATCTCTTGAAGAACTTGTTTAACGAGTTCCTCTACCTTCTCTTCTCGAGTTTCTTTTGGAGACCCTTCTCGAATGACCTCCTTCAACTGGGCCGG
>JAJFMM010000014.1 GCA_021772165.1 Chlamydiota bacterium
GATCACCAATAATTGTTTTATAGTGCTTTCCTGAATCAGTATGAACATATTTTGAAAAACCAGCTTGATTGTCACTGTCGATACGAGTCACAATTTTTCTCTTTTCAATAATGGAAAATTGTTTCTTATCGACCATTACTATAGAAAGAATATCACTTTCAGACATCTTTTGGGTTAATATTTGCAATATGTCTAGAGCCATAGTTTCGGGGACAACGTTCAGAAGAGTTCCTAAATGGAAAATATAGCGTCCACCTTCTTCACGTATAAAGAATTGAGAAAAATATTCATCTGCGTAAGCTGCATAAAAATCTACATCCTTTTTGAAGGAGAGCCAAGCATCGGTAATATTGGGATCTACAATCTCACAATTCCTTACGGTTAAACCTCGATTCCTAAAAAGGGTTGTAATAGCAACGCCGTCATCACCAGTTCCGCCTCCCAGGGAAACAACATTCAAAGGCTTTGCTCCTTTTTCTAGTACTTCGAAAATGTTTTTCCAATATGCTTCTTTTCCTACAAGAGCTCCTCCTTCGCCAGCTAAGGTGACTTTTCCTGCTTTCATTGCGAAAGCACTTAAATCAACTGTAGTGGTTTTAATGCCTTTTACATTAGCTTGTTGTACAATTGCATGATAAAAAATTTCTCTTAAGGGTCTAAGTGCAGCACAATCGGATGTAGCATTTTGATTTTCTGGTGCATAAGAGCTCCACAGTTTTTCCAAATCCTTAGTCAATTGACAATGGTTCATCAAATATTCGCTTAAGCCTTCGCGGTTTCCGCTGTCGACATATTCTTCAATTTTTTGATCGAATATTGCTTTGCAATCGCATATTGACTGATTTTCAAAAATCGATATTTCTGTCGAATAGACTCTTCTAGGCATTCCAGAACTAATGTTGCTGGTAAGATGATTGGGTGGGATTCGCTGGTTATTTGAAAAAAGACTTTGTTGAGCTACCTGAGAAGTAGGTGTTGATGAGGTTGAATAAGTTCTTACAATTTGTATTGAGTGAGAAATAACCGGTCTTGAAATTCCTTGTATACAGAAGCTCATGATAATTCCTTGAATTAGTTGTTGGATGTATACTTTAAACTAATCATGTCAACGCTTCAATCTAAAGTATTTGTTTGTGCGTGTAAGTGAATTATTTACTTAGTTGTGTAGAGGTGGTAATTTAATTTGTTGATAATGTCTGGATGACTCGTTTAATCAGCTGCTGCAGGTTTTTTTCTATCTGAGAAAGATTCGAATTAGAGAATCGTAATCCAGTAGAGTCTTTTTTGAGGAAGAGCTTCTCCTTGAGAAGAAAGCTTTTCAAAGACACCGCCCGCATCTTCAATGACTTTTTTAGAGGGGGGGTTGTTCTCGTCGCAAGTGAGGAGAACTTGTGTTAGCAGCTCCACAGGATCGGCGCAGTTGCAAGCATATTATGGGCCATATGTGCGCCAATTGATCCAAGAAGACCTGCTTTTGATTCCTTAAGAGCGCCAAATCCGATTCCCACCACAAATGTAGTGACTAATTGTGTGGCGACATAGGAATCGCTTAAAATGCCTTTGTTTTGGAGATGGGCAGCTGAAAATAAGGCTGAGGTGAGTATGATTCGAGCAGCCATAGCCATTCTTGTATCAAGCGCTGTTTCTTTACCGGGTGCGATTTTCGCAATGATATATTTCGGGACTCTCGTTAATAGAAGATCTTGGATTAAACCACGAAACAGAATTTCCTCGGAAATAGGAGCATCCAAACCCATTACCGCGACAGCTTGTACCTTCACGGTAAGTGGAGATATATGAAGCTCTGGAGTCCATTCTGAATAATGTGAATTGTATTGTTTTGTGTATTCTTCGAGGTAGCAGGGTGCGTCTAGAAGAGCTTCTACGTCAAATTTGTGCATGCCCCGATTTTTCAGGTTTTCGATCGTGCCTCTGATAATACTTTCTTGAGTCAATTCCGGAATGAGCCCTGTGATCTGAGCAAGGTAAGAAATAGTTGTTGAAATAGGAGTTAAAACGCCTGCGGCAGCGATGCCGTGGGCAAAGCGCTTTGAGCAGTTTGCTGTTCCGTAAGCTAATCGGCTACATAGTCCCTGGGGTTCACCCTGTTCAGTTTGTGATTGACCCTGAATACCAGGAAAATTTTGATTAGAGTTGGAGGCAAGGGCAAGTGTATTAATGTTTATAGCCATTTTAACTAAAGCTCCATGTTTGTTTTAATTTTTGCAGATATTGTACTGCATCGCAGTTAAGAAGGTGTAAAGTCGATGTAAGGGAGGAGCTCATCGAGCAATTAGGAGCTTTTGGGGATCGTAATCCAGTAGAGTCGCTTTTGAGGAAGAGCTTCTCCTTGTGAAGAAAGCTTCTCAAAGACACCGCCCGCATCTTCAATGACTTTTTTAGAGGGGAGGTTGTTCTCATCGCAGGTTACCAGAACTTTGTCGAGTCCTAGAGATTTGGCAACTGTTAAGGATTCTCGGAGCATCTGTTTTGCGAATCCTTTTCCTCGCTCAGATGGAACCACTCCATAGCCGATATGTCCAGCTATTCTGCGGAGAAAGTCATTGAGTTTGTGCCGGATCTGTACTCGGCCTACTAGTTTTTTTCCGACAAAGCCAAAGAGAAATGTCGAAGGTACAAATCCATCAGGGAGGTTGCGCCCGGCTTCTTGCTCCTCGAGATTTTGAATCAGCTCGTTGAAGGCCATCCCTTCTTTGTAATGAGATACAAATTCAAAATCATTAGAGGCCAGGAATTCACGATAGGCAGCATAGAAGGCCTTTTCGTCTTCTGGTGTGAGCTTTCTTATGATCAACGGAATTTCTGGGAACATGTTAAATAATATTTAATGCTTCCCCAATGTTATAGTTTCTATAACATTTGTGTAAATCGAGATGTATGTATCTGATCTACAAGACCATGTGGGAGGTGGTGGACTGAGTCAATGAGTTGCATTAAGTTGATGCGCTCTTATTACGTGGAAGCTATAATTCATGTTTTTCAGAACAAAATTTAAAATGGGGTTAAATAAATGATTAATACAGGTAATCACTATTCCGTATCACGTGCTGAAATTCCACTTGCAGAGGGAGAAAAGTTACGTTGTGAACCGGGTTCGATGTTAGCTTATCGTAATCTCTCGGTGGAAACAGCGCGCTCTTCCAAATCATATTTGGAGTTAACCAAAAGTTACTTCCTAGGTGGAGAATCGATTTTTGCCAATTCCTTCGAGGGACAGAAGGGTGGTGGATGGATTCGGTTGGAGGAACAAATCCCTGGCCAGATCGTTTGTCATGAATTGCGTGCAGGCGAACCTGGTGTTGTGGTCACTCGAGAATCTTTATTAGCATCGACGCTTAACGTTTCGACAGAAACGAAGTATAGAGGCGTATCAGGGTTTTTTAAGGGCGTTGGTATTGGATCAACCGTAGCAAAGTTGGTTGATGATACAGATTCCGTAGGTCGTATTTATTTAAATTCCGGAAAAGGTGTTGTTCAGGCTATTTCTGTTTCTTCTGAAGATGGCCCTGTCGTGGTTGATAATGACCACATCGTAGGTTACACAGAAGGATTGGAAAATACAGTGCGCCGAATGGGGAATACGAAGTCTCTATTCCTGTCAGGTGAGGGTTTTGTCTGTGAATTTGCAGGAAATGGAACGGTATTTGTCGATTCTGGTACGACAGGAAGATCGAATGCTCTCTCTTCCGGAGCAGGTGCTAGTAAGGACTCAGTAGAGAATACTGCTATTCAAGTAGCTGTTGCAGGTGCAGTGGCACTTGGTGTCGGTTTGGTTTTTGGTCGCGAAGGAGTAGATACGCTTATCAAGATAATTAGTCAGAAGGCGTGATCGAAAGTGGTTCAAGCAGGACTTGAACCACCTTTTTAAAAATCAAAGCCGCCATTAACCGTTAACCCGTGCAAATAAAGACTGCCCGCGCTGGCTCCGGTTCCGATGACATTTAAGTCGTTCAGATATCGGATCATGTTTTGGGCCCATAAATAGTTGAAATCATACGTTGCGCTGAAATCAAAATGGTAGCGTTCGTTGCAGCAATAGCTTCCCCAGCCTAGTCCCAGGTTGCCCTCTAGATAGGGGCGGAGCTCGCTTTGGCCATTGGATGAGTAGCCGATGCCGCTCCCTCCTGCAGTAAGTGTACCTTCGGAATGGCTGATCTTCGTATATTTCGTATACAACAGGCTTGCTCCGGCCGATCCTTCGATTCTTATCTGCCTGCCCAGCAGGTAACGTACGGCAGCCCCCGCTCTGGGTCCAATGCCCCAGGAATTCGAGTTGTTGTTCGACGACACGGTCGGCTGCGGAGGGGAAAAATTCAGGACGTTCCCTACGCTCAGATTGACGGTCTGGTTGATCAATGCAGCCCGGAGTCCGAAGAAGGGATTGAGAGTAAAGCTGCGTCCAGAATAGTAGGGACGTTCAAGAGTGACATCAATCCAGTCGAGGTCCAAATCCCACTTAGAGGTGAAATTGCCCGAGACGACTCCCTGTTGAATGCCGGCGGAAGTTTGATAAAACCAATCGGTCAGATAGAGTCCACCGACGCCGCCTGTTTGAGGATCGGCTTGTTGTGTGAATTTTGTATCATGATGGTAGCGTGTATAATCCGCGTTCCATATCCAATTATCCCAGCAGGTAAGCCAGCTCAACCCGACTTTAAAGCCGGAACCATAATCGAATTCCTGCCTGACTACCGATCCACCTGTAGAAGGAGCTACCGCGGTGTTTGTCGCGGTATTGAACACAACTGTTGTCGCAAGATCCAGCCCCTCTTCGCCCGCAAACCAGTAAAGATAGGAGCCTCTCAACACTACGCCGTAACCGCACTGAAGGTTGACGGTAGCAGGATAGCTATAGCCGCATGTCTCACATGCAGATAAAGATTCATCGCCTTGCCAAAAGGTCTGCTGCTTTTCAATAGCAACGCTTTGAGCATAAAGAGCTTTCGATGCAAAGAGAGTCAATAGGATTGTGGAAAATTTCATAATTTTGCTTTCCCTCTCATATTTCTATTTTTTTTTTGACACCAGTTGTTGTAGGCTCCCCCCTCCTATATCACAATTTTGAGGTTCAACCCTATGAGAATTTGGAAAAAAACAGTTTTTGCAAGTCTAAGTTATTGCACTTTTGCTTTCGGAGCGAATCCAAACCCTCCTACATGGCCTACCACCGTAAAGGTATTCACGACAGCGACTCCTAATGCAACGATTCAGTCGACCAGCGACGCGATTTTTTCCACCAACGGAGGAACCGGAGACAATGGCCAATTCGTCAACCAGGGATATGCATTGATGTTTGCACCTGGCACATACAGTAGTTTGCAGATCAACATCGGATACTACACCCAAATCCTGGGAATGGGTGTTTTACCTACCGATACGAGTATCAGCAACGTCAATTCGCCTGCGGGAGGGAGCACACACACCGTCGGATCGTTGAATTCGTTCTGGCGCTCGGCGGAAAATTTTTCGACAACCCCTACAGGATCCTGGTCCACCACTGCTTTGGTAGGCATGACTTGGGCTGTATCGCAAGCAGCACCTCTGCGCAAAGTCTACGTAAACGGGACTCTCTATCTATTCCAGCTTTATCCTGCGGAAAGCTTTGCGTCGGGATTTGGAAGCGGTGGCTATATGAGCGACTGCCAGATCGCAGCATCTACGACAACCCAAAGCGCAGTCGTTCAAGGGGCTCAACAGCAATGGTGCACCAGAAATTCAAAGATGACTGTACCCACGGGCAGTACCGAGCCTACCTGTTCCAACGGCGTTTGGAACCAGGTCTTCGTAGGCACTATCGGAGCCCCTGCAACGCATTGTAGCAATTGTCCTTCCTCAGATCCGACACCCCCTTGCGATTGTGTGAACTGCGCTTCCTCTGTGGGCTGTACAGCAACTTGCAACGGGAATCCTTACACTACTGTCGACA
>JAJFMM010000131.1 GCA_021772165.1 Chlamydiota bacterium
AATCAGTAGCCTTTGCCTTTTTCGTAGCGTCCCATGAGTTTCGCTTCTGCAATGATGTGGCCGTGCATCGCGTGCTCGATCTCTTTTTTGCCGGCATCTTCTGCTACATCGAGCGTCTCACAATCCAATGCGTAGAGCTTGAAGAAGTAGCGATGTTCTCGGTCGGGGGGGCAGGGGCCGCCATAGTTATGATGTCCAAATGTGGTTTTGCCGGAGATGCCCGGCGCGGCTGCGGCCTCCGGGATACGTCGCGTATCTGGCTTCATATTATAGAGAACCCAATGAACCCAGATGCCATCGGAGCGCAGCTCTCGTGGAACGTCGGGATCGTCGAAGATGAGGACTAGGCTTTTCGTGTTTTCAGGAACTTCGCTAAACTCTAGGGGAGGGCTCACATTGGCGCCTTCGCAGCTGTAGCGGGAGGGGATGATGCCGCCTTCATTAAACGCGGAGCTCGATAGTTTCATAAAACCTCATCTGATTGGCTCTCTTTTTATCACACTTTTGGCAGCTTGTCTAGATTCAGTTGCCTGCAATCTATCAACGCGCTAAAATCGCGCACGTTATGGATAAGCAGATAGAATCGCGCAGCTTGGGTACGCATGATGGCTCTTTTCACGCCGACGAAGCTACCGCTTGCTCTCTACTTTTGCTGTATAAGCGGATCGACAAGGATAAAGTCACTCGCACGCGGGATCCCAAGATCCTCGCCGGCTGCGACTATGTCTGCGATGTAGGCGGGATCTACAAACCCTCCATAAGACGCTTTGATCATCATCAGGTCGAATACCAAGGTCCCATGAGCAGCGCAGGTATGATCCTGCTCTATCTGCGTGACCAAGGTGATATCGACTCTCAATTCTACGAACATCTAAATCGCTCGCTGATCATGGGTGTCGATGCGCATGACAATGGTGTAGCGAAGCTCGAGCCCGGCATCAGCTCCTTTTCTCAGATTGTCTCCAACTTTTTGCCCATCGAATATGATGTGACCTCAGATGAGATGGATGCTGCATTTTTTAGCGCGGTCGATTTCATCGTTGGTCATCTCGATAGAATGCACAAACGCCATCTCTACATCAGCAACTGCAGGGCTGCTGTGAAGGAGAGCATGAAAGAAGGGGGGTATGTGATGAATTTCGAGGCGCCGATTCCCTGGATGGAGAATTTCTTCGACATGGGTGGCGAGCTGCATCCGGCTCAGTTTGTAATCATGCCTGCCGGTCCTCACTGGAAGCTGCGCGGCATCCCTCCAAGTATGAGTGAGCGGATGAAGGTCAGAAAACCCCTTCCTGAAGCTTGGGCGGGTCTGCACGAAGAGGATTTAAAAAAAGTCTCCGGCATCGATGGCGCTGTGTTCTGCCACAAAGGCCGATTCATTTCGATTTGGAAAACTAGAGATGATGCGCTCAAAGCGCTGCATCTCGCATTGCAGAGGTAACTGTTATGTCTACGATTTTTGGACAGATCATTGAGGGGTCTCTGCCTAGTAAGAAGGTCTTTGAAAACGAGAGGATTCTCGCAATCGAAGATATCCATCCAGAAGCTCCGGTCCATATCTTGATCCTGCCAAAAAAGCCGATAGCGAGCTTGCAAGATCTCAAGGGTGAGGATTTAGCTCTCGTTGGAGAGATCGTTCAGGTCGCGCAGAAACTAGCTACAGAACTCGGCATCGAAAAAGGCTATAGGCTGCTCACAAACAATGGGTCAGGAGCCGGGCAGACTGTTTTTCATCTCCACTTTCATCTCCTCGGGGGACGCCCTTTAGGGAAGCTTGGTTAATGCGGAAGCTTTCCAAAAAATGGGGAGTCGTTCCATAACAGCAAATAGAAGTGACTGGCTGCTATGCGACTGATTTTACATACGATTTTACTCATACCCTCTCTTCTTCTTGCCGCACCGGGTGTGACAGAAGATGAAGGAATACGTCGCGTACAGGCGCATCTCCTGATCGACGATCCGAAATCGGCCCTCCGAGAAGCCAAAGAGCTCTTTGACTCTTTCGAGGGGTCTCGAGCCATCGGCTCCACCTACATCGAAGCGCTTTCTGCCAATGGTTTTGAGGAAGCGGCGCTTAGCGTCTTCAATCAGCTCAGCTTGAAATATCCCAATCTAATCGAAGACCGTCTTGTTCTCGAGGAGCTCTCTTGGGGCGTTCTGCGAAGAGGCGTTGAATCGACGCAGTATGGCATTCGCCTCGCTGCCCTGATCGGCTCCTATCTCACACGCGATGTGCGCGCTGTGAAGATGCTCGTGCATATGATGCGCGATACAAATGCTGTCATTCGCTCTGTCGCGGTGCAGATGGCTTCAGGCTTTGGCGACGCGTCGCTGAAAGATGAGATCATCCGCCTCATGGAAGAAGAGCCTATCTGGCTGGTGCGCCTCGAGGTGATGCGCGCTGTAGGACAGCTGCGTATCAAAGAGCTGGAGCCGAAACTCAAAGAGATTCTCTCTTCAGGAAAAAACACAATTGAAGAGAGGCGTACCGCGATTGAAGCGCTCGTCTCGATCAATGATGAGGTCTCCTTTGAAGAGTGGGGTCGGCTTGCCAAGAGCGACCGCGCCGGTATGCGCCATTTCGCCTGCAATCTCGCTGCGCACTTTGAATTGGAGGAGGCTAAAGAGGAGATTCTCCTGCTCGCTGTAGATACGCATCCCGACGTCCGTATCGCCGCTCTCAATACGATCGGTCTCGTCTATCTGAAAGATCTGGATGTCGAAGTGGCCAAAGAACTGATCGAGCGCGCTTTAGGAGATAGCCATCCATCTGTTGCGATCACAGCGACTTGGCTCGCAGCTCTCCTCGATCCCGCAATGGCACTGCCTCATTTCGAGAAGTGGCTCAAAAGCTCGCTCGCAGAAGATCGTCGCTTTGCCGCAGCGGCCCTCTCCGCAACCGGTTTTCGCTGCGCTGCGTTATCTCAACGCGTTTTAAAAGAGAGTGATGATCCCTATGTGCGAGCCAATGTGGCCATCGGTCTCATTGGGCAGCGCGTCGTTGTGGATCAGTGCTGCGATACGCTCTACAATTTTATGAATGAAGAAAAGCGGATGGTGATGTGGGATAACCGCTCCAATGCGCTGTTTCAGGTGTTGACGCCAAGCTATGTGCGCCACATTGATCAGATTCCCAACTATCCTGAGGCGATTGATCAGATGACCAGGCTAAATCTGCTCTCTCTTCTCGCTGTACTGGAAGATCCTCGCGCCTCCGATGCTCTCAAGGGTTTTTTGCAGAGAAAAAGCTGGGGAATCACCGGTGTTGCTGCGGCAACTTTGCTTCAAGAAGGCGATGAAACAACACTCGATCTGGTGCGATCTCTCGTTGATGATCCCGATCCCAACGTGCGTCTACAGGCGTGTCTTGTACTCGCGATGCTAGGTCGCGATGAGGGTGTTTTGTCCGATCTGCAGAATAACTATTCCGGCTCCGAACATGAGCGTAAATTGCATATTCTCGAAGCTCTTGGCCGGATTGGAAGAGAGGAGTCCTTCTCCTTTTTTCTCAGTGTCCTTCAGGAACCGTTCCAGATTCTGCGCCTTGCAGCGGCATCCGGACTCATACAAGGCTTGAATCGATGAAGCAGAAAGTTCTCGATGCGCAGCGCTATCTTTCAGAAATCGGAGCCGATGGTTGGCTGCTCTACGACTTTCATCGCAACAATGAGCTGGCTCATCTGTTTCTTGAAATTTCTCCGGAAAAACATGTTACGCGTCGCTTCTTCTACTGGATCCCAGCGAAAGGCGAACCAGTGCGTCTCGTGCACGCCATCGAATCGGACGTTCTGGATGCTTGGCCAGGAGAAAAGAAGCATTTTCTCTCGTGGCAATCTCTCAATGCACAGCTCAAAGAGATTCTTAGCGGCGCCAAACGCATCGCCATGGAATATTCTCCCATGAATGCCATTCCCTATGTCTCAAAGGTCGACGCAGGCACCGTGGAGCTGATTCGCTCTTTTGGGGCAGAGGTGGTGAGCTCAGCGCTCTTTCTTCCCTACTTCACCTCGGTCATTACTGAAGAGCAGGGGAAAAGCCACATCCGCGCAGGGCAGGCGCTCGATCGTATCGTAGGAGAGGCGTGGGACTGGATTCGAGAGCAACTCAATGCGAAAGGTTCTGTCCAGGAATATGATGCGCAGCAGCAGATCCTTAGAAATTTTGAAAAATCGGGGATTGTGACGGACAGCCCGCCGATTGTCGCAGTCAATGCACATAGCGCCGATCCGCACTATGCGCCATCCAAAGAGCGCTCCTCGCCTATTCACAAAGGGGATTTTATTCTGATCGACATGTGGGGCAAGGAAAGTCATCCGGGAGCTATTTTTGCTGATATTACGCGCGTCGGTGTAGCAGCCGCAGCGCCTAGTGAAAAGCAGCAAAAAGTCTTTTCCATTGTGCGCAAGGCGCAGAAAGATGCAACCGATCTTGTGAAGAAGCGCTTTTCTGAAAAAAAACCGATCTACGGCTGGGAAGTAGATGACTGCGCGAGGCGTATCATCGAAGAGGCGGGTTTTGGCAACTACTTTATTCATCGCACAGGCCACAACATCGAGACAAATCTACACGGTAGCGGCACTCAGATGGATAATCTGGAAATGCATGACGAAAGGCCGATTCTTCCCTCTACCTGCTTTTCTGTAGAGCCGGGTATCTATCTACCCGGAGAATTCGGCGTCAGACTCGAGCATGATGTCTATGTGCACCAAGACGGGACGATTGAAATCGTCGGCGGTGAGCAAGATCAGATGGTCTGTCTTGGGGAAGGCCCGGAAAACCCCATTTCCTGAATCTTGCGGATTTTTTCAACAAATTGTTGACTTTCGAACTCCTTAACTAGAAGAAAGTTAACTTCGGTCTCCAGGTCAGCATTTCGTTGAAAATATCTAGCAATCTCCAAGAGCGCGGGTTTACCTGATCTTGCTTAGCAAACATTCTTTGGCGCACAGCTGGGGCTCCTCCCTCTGCAAAGAGATCGAGAGTCTCTTCGGAATTCAGAGGCTTTCTCGTTTTGTCTTTGAAGGTAAAATAAACGTCTAAATCGTCGTATCGGCGCTCAGCTAAGCGCAGCATCATCGGTTTTGGCGACATCTGCCCGAGCTCTGCGATTTCTAGCTCCTGGAATGGATTCGCAATGAGCTCTAGCATGAGTGCGCTCTGCAGGATAGCCGGAATCGCTTCCTCTTCTAAAAGATAAAAGCCGTGACAGCGTATCTGATGGCGCAGATTGTCAGCTTTCGCGGGGTCTTTGCAGTCGGTGTTAAGTTTAACAACGTCTTCATTATCCACAGCTAATTTCCTAAAGCCATCATGACCCATTGTCTCAGCCCTGTGATCCCAGAAAAGAAATCTCGCGATCAGGACGAGTCTCTCTTTTAGATCTCCAATATCTTTGTGGGGGATCTCATTGTCTTGGAAAAATTTTTCGAGCGATTCGCTGTCCCATTCAGAAATTTCTTTAAGGCTGTTGGCAACGCAATTTTCGATTTGAGCCTGCGATTTCGCTTCCTGGGCTAGGGGGTCTAGCTTGCCTTGAATCCAAAACAGGGCAGGCGTTGCTAGAATCGCTCCAATCAAACCAAAGGATGCAGCTCCAGTCAGCGTGAGTCCCATGAGGACAATCGTCATAGTAGCGGTTGCAATTATGAAAAGAGCCACCATCGATGTCCTGGACGCGATAGTATAAAGAATAGCCCTGCGGGTGAGCTTGTCGCAGTTTTCCTGCGGAGATTCGACTAAATATTTTGTTACGACGGGTGTAGAAGTAGATATGCCTGCTGTCATAAAGATCCATTGATTTGGCCGAACAGCTTAAAGAGGAGCTGCGTTGAAATCCAGAGATTTTGAAGCTTCTACTAAAAAATTGAGTGCATCCTTTTTCATGCGAAGGTGGATATTAGCAAGCCCATTTGATCGTGAAGGGGTTAGGGATCCGATGATTCCAAGCTCTGTCATAAAGCTGGGTGGAGTCTTGAGAATGGTGGCCGGCTCCTCTCCGCTATAGACCGAAATCAGCAGTGCCGCAAGGCCCGCCGAGATCAGTGCGTCGGAGTGCGCACTAAAATAGATTCTTCCATCACTGAAACTGGGTGACAAATATAGGATACTCTGGCATCCTGCGACCTGCAGTTTGGGGATTTTCAACGCATCTGGATAGGACGCAAGGGATCTGCCGAGTTCGATGATGCGAAAATAGCGCTCATCGTCCTTAGTGGAAGGGGTGAAAGTTTTTTTCAAGCCCTCAATTTTCTCTTTTATTCCGTTCATGAGGCCTATTTTAGCTGAAATGGGACATTTGTCGCAAAACAGCGTTGACAATTATCAGACAAATATAGTTTTATAGTTAGCATTTGCGAGCCAATCCAAAACCAAAGATAGAGAGACATGGCTAAAGAAGAGACCATTCGCATTGAGGGTAAGGTAGAAGAGCTTCTGCCAAATATGCATTTCAGTGTGGTTTTGGAAAATGGGATGAGAGTAATTGCTCATCTCTGTGGAAAGATGAGGATGAGAAATATCCGAGTCTATGCAGGAGACGTAGTAACCGTCGAAATGTCGCCTTACGATTTGACTAAGGCACGAATCGTTTACCGTCAAAAGTGAGGTTGCTGTAATTTGTTTAAGCGACTAAACTTTTTGAATTACAAGATTTTTATACTTTCTAAAATAGAAAAACGCCCAGGTAGCTCAGGGGTAGAGCACTTGCATGGTAAGCAAGGGGTCGTAGGTTCGATTCCTATCTTGGGCAAAAGCAGAGCCTAACGGAGGAACTCAGATAATGGCTAAAGAAACATTTCAACGTAATAAGCCCCACGTCAATATTGGAACGATCGGGCACGTCGACCACGGTAAGACAACTCTAACCGCAGCGATAACTAAAACCCTAGCTGACAAAGGGATGGCTAAATATCGCGATTACGCGGCTATTGACAACTCCCCGGAAGAAAAAGCTCGTGGTATTACGATCAACTCTTCACACGTAGAATACGAGACAGAAGCTCGTCACTATGCGCACGTTGATTGCCCTGTTCACGCTGACTACGTTAAAAACATGATTACTGGTGCTGCTCAGATGGACGGAGCGATTCTCGTCGTTGCAGCCACTGATGGTCCTATGCCTCAAACGAAAGAGCACATCCTGCTCGCTCGTCAAGTGGGTGTTCCTTCTGTTGTCGTTTTCCTCAACAAGATGGACATGATCGGCAAGGGCGACGAAGAACTCGTTGAACTCGTTGAAATGGAATTGACAGAGCTTCTGGAAGCAAAAGGCTACAAAGATACTCCGATCATCCGCGGTTCTGCTCTGAAAGCTCTCGAAGGAGAGGCTCAGTATGTAGAAAGCATCCTAGAACTGATGAAAGCTGTCGATGAGAAGATCCCAACTCCAGAGCGTGAAGTTGATAAGCCTTTCCTCATGCCAATTGAGGACGTGTTCTCCATCTCAGGTCGCGGTACAGTTGTTACTGGTCGTGTTGAGCGAGGAATTGTCAAGGTCAACGACAAACTGCAGATCGTCGGTCTTCGCGAAACACGCGAAACCGTGGCTACAGGCCTTGAGATGTTCAACAAACTTCTCGATGAAGCGAGAGCTGGCGAAAACGTCGGTGTTCTCATTCGCGGTATCGATAAGAATGATGTTGAGCGTGGAATGGTTCTCGGAGCTCCAGGAACAGTTTCACCACACACTAAGTTTAAAGGTACGGTCTACATCCTGAACAAAGATGAAGGTGGACGTCATAAGCCATTCTTCTCAGGATACCGTCCTCAGTTCTACTTCCGTACAACTGACGTAACGGGAACATGTACTCTCCCAGCTGGAACCGAAATGGTTATGCCAGGAGATAACGTGGAAATTGAAGCTGAGCTCATCAGCCCAATGGCGATGGAAGAAGGAATGCGCTTCGCAATTCGCGAAGGTGGAAAAACTATTGGCGCTGGAACAGTGTCCAAAGTCATTAAATAAAGCGGTTATGCGCAGAAGGAAACCCTTCTGCGCAACTTTAGGGAATCGCTGGATAGCTCGCTAACGCGAGAGATTGCGAGAGATTTTTAGCCACACTTCGATTTGGAAAACAAAGTTAACTTTTTTAAGTTAACAAGTTTGGAAATCGCAGTGTGGCTGAAAAGATTCGCAAGATTCGCGAAATGGGGTTGTTCAGCGATTCCCTTATGGAGTTATCCAGGGATTCCCTGGAGAGGGTGTGTAGCTCAGCTGGTAGAGCAGCGATCTCCAAAGTCGCCGGTCGGGGGTTCGAATCCCTCCGCACTCGTTGAAAAAAGGAAAAAGACAATGTCTACGATTACAACGCAGAGAAAAAAACTCTCGTTCTTTCGAGAAGTTCAAAATGAGCTGAAAAAGGTTACATGGACTTCTAAGGCTGAACTGATCATGAGTACTAAGGCCGTCATGATCGCAACCTTCGTTATGGGATTTGCGATCTACCTGTGCGACCTCGGGGTTCATGGAATCGTGAATGGACTTGGCGCTCTCGCGCAGAAGATCTTTGGATAAGGGCGGAACGAAATGCAGCGTTGGTATGTCGTACAAGTGATTTCGAGTCACGAAAAGAAAGTTAAAAGGACTCTCGAAGAGTCTATAGCATCGAAAGGGATGTCAGAACTCATTACTGAAGTTCTCATTCCCACCGAAAATGTATCTGAAGTGAAGAAAGGTCAGCAGAAAATCAGCGAAAAGCGGATGTGGCCAGGCTACCTTCTCGTAAAGATGGAATTCAATGACGATACGTGGGCCCATGTCAAGGACACCACAGGAGTCATCGACTTTCTAGGAGGCGATAAACCCGCTCCTTTAACAGAGAAGGAAGTGGCGGATATTCTCCAAGAGCTAGAAGACCGAAAAGAGGGCGTTGTGCAGAAACACAAAGTCGAGATCGGAGACAAGGTGAAAATCACCGACGGCGTCTTCATCAACTTTGTCGGCACAGTAACTGAAGTTAACCACGATAAGGGCCGGCTCAGTGTCATGGTTTCGATCTTCGGACGCGATACGCGTGTAGACGACCTTGAATTCTGGCAGGTAGAACAAAATACTGCGGATAACGCGGGATAAGTGTTGAGTGTAACCACACTCTCAAAAACTTACGGGGAGAAGCTTTTCAAAGGGCTTCGGAAGATGGGTCTAAGGATTCATGCACCCGTTAAAGGAGAAAAATGGCAAAAAAAGTTGTAAAGCTAATTAAGCTGCAGATTCCTGCAGGAAAGGCAAACCCAGCTCCACCGATCGGCCCAGCCCTCGGTTCTGCAGGGATTAACATCATGGCTTTCTGTAAGGAATTCAATGCAAAGACGCAGGATAAAGCAGGAGATATTCTCCCTGTTGTGATCAGCGTTTATAAGGATAAAAGCTTCACGTTCATCATGAAGCAGCCTCCTGTATCCCGAATGATTCTTAAAGAATTGGGAATCGAAAAAGGATCGGGTATCCCTAACCGTGACAAAGTCGGAAAACTGACCAAGACCCAAGTTACGAAAATCGCAGATGCTAAAGCCGAAGATTTAAGAATTCTTACGCCAGAAGCTGCGATGATGATGGTCATGGGAACAGCACGCTCCATGGGCGTGGACATTGTGGAGGGATAACGATGGCACATAGATCAAAGAGAATGAAAGAGGTCGATAAAAACTTCGACCCAGAAAAAATTTACAAGCTTGATGAAGCTGTCGATGCCTTGAAGAAGGCAACGGTTGTCAAATTCAATCAGACTGTCGATATCGCTGTGAAACTTGGCGTAGATCCAAAGAAATCTGACCAGATGGTCAGAGGTACTGTATCACTGCCCCACGGAACAGGACAAAAAATTGTCCTCGTTGTTATTGCCAAGGGCGACAAAGAGAAGGAAGCACTTGATGCCGGTGCTGATTTTGCTGGTAGCGATGAGCTACTAGAAAAAATCAAAGGCGGATGGACCGATTTTACCGGTCTAGTGTGTACTCCCGACATGATGAGAGAACTCGGAAAGTTGGGTAAAATTCTAGGACCTCGTGGTTTAATGCCAACTCCCAAAGCGGGCACAGTTACCAACGATGTCTCTAAGGCAGTAAAAGAAATGAAAGCAGGTAAGATCGAGTTCAAAGTCGATAAGACTGGCGTGATCAATTCTGCAGTAGGCAAGCTATCCTTTGAAGAAAGTGCTCTGGAAGAGAACGTACGATCTCTTTTACAAGCCATTTTCCGCTCAAAACCATCTAGTTCTAAGGGCGTATATTTCCGCTCTCTCTACTTGACCTCAACAATGGGGCCAGGACTTCGAATTGATTTGCAATCACTAGCGATTGGTTAAACTAACAGGAGTATAGAGACTATGAGAGCTGAGAAAAATTTGCTACTAGAGGAGATCAAGGAAAAGATCGACTCTTCAACTGCACTGATTGTAGCACGCTATGATCGCATGCCTCCAAATCTTTCCTGGGAGTTTCGCGACAAGCTTGCAAAATCCGGAGGATCATTTGAAATCGTGCGTAAGCGCGTTCTTTTAAAGGCCGCCGAAAAATCTGGCCTAAAGCTAGATGAATCCCTGCTGAAGGGACATATCGGAGTTATTTTTGTACAACAGCCCGATGCGTCGCCTTCTGCAAAGTTAGTATATAAATTTTCAGGAGACAACCAGAATATACTGGACGTCGTCTGCGGACAGATCGAAGGGGTTATGTATGGAGGAGATGAAGTTGAACAGCTCTCCAAACTCCCAGGTATCGAAGAGATGAGATCACAAATGATCGCACTATTCATCTCCCCAATGACGCAGACACTAGCTGTCTTTGAAGCTGTTATGGCTGAACCACTCTCAGTCATAGATCAGAAAAGTCAAGAAGAAGAATCATAATTGTGAGGTATGTAACGTGAGCGCTCAAATCGAAGAAATTGTAGAAACACTAAGTAAAATGTCTGTTATGGACATGGCAAAACTGAAAACAGCTTTAGAAGACAAATGGGGTGTTAAAGCCGCAGTAGCATCTGCAGCAGCTCCGGCCGCAGCAGAAGCGGCAGCTCCTGTCTCTGAATCAACTGAATTCAGTGTAACTCTAGACGCATCTTTCCCTGCTGAAAAGAAAATCGGCATCATTAAGGCAGTGCGTGAAGTTACAGGTCTTGGACTAAAAGAAGCTAAAGAACTAGTTGAAAGTGCTCCTAAAGAAATTAAAGCATCTGCACCAAAAGCAGAAGCTGACGAGATCTCTAAGAAGCTACAAGATGCTGGTGCTAAGGTAACTGTAAAAGGTCTGTAAGACTGCTAAGAACCTAATTCCAGACGCAGAAACCTCCCAACAGGTGGTTTCTGCTCTTTTGTTATTTGTGTCGAAAGTGTATTTTCGTCACCCAGCCTCAGTTGTCAAAGGCACTGTGGTTTTTTATCCATTAGTTAGGAGCGAAGCAGTATGCTTAAGAAGCCGCCAAAGAGGGTGAGTTTCCGCGAACGGGAAGAAATCATCGATCTTCCAAATCTGATCGAGATCCAAGTTAAATCGTATACGCAATTTCTTCAGTCGCACTTACTTCCGCACGAACGTGAAAATATTGGACTACAGGAAGTATTTACCGAAATATTTCCCATCAAGTCCTACGATGAAAAGACGGTCCTCGAGTTCCTCTCTTACAATCTGGGTGTACCAAAGTATCTCCCTGAAGAGTGTATTCGCCGTGGAATCTCTTATAATGTCACCTTGAAAGTGAAGTTCAGACTCACAGACGAGACCGGCATTAAGGAAGAAGAAGTCTACATGGGAACTATTCCCGTGATGACGGACAAAGGTACATTCATCATCAATGGTGCAGAGAGAGTTATCGTCTCTCAGCTTCACCGCTCTCCAGGTATCTCCTTTGAACAGGAGCGCCACTCTAAGGGAACGATGATCTATTCGTTCAGGATCATCCCTTATCGCGGCAGCTGGCTAGAAGCATCTTTCGACAGCAACGACCTCGTTTACATCTATATCGATCGCAAAAAGCGCCGCCGCAAGATCCTCGCATCTACCTTTATCCGTACACTAGGCTACTCAACCGACGCGGATATCATCGAGGAGTTCTTCGAAACCGTTAAAGTAAAAATCAAGACTGAAAAAGACTTCGTCAAACTCGTAGGTAAAATTCTAGCTGAAGATGTCGTCGATGAGCAGACAGGCCTCGTATTCGGTAAAGCAGGCGAGAAGCTAACGACTGCTATGCTGAAAAGAATGCTCGACGAAGGCGTACAAGCCGTACGTATTGCCGAAGAAGCTGATGAGACACATCCCGTCATCAAGATGCTTGCCAAAGATACGACAGATTCTTACGAATCTGCTTTGAAGGATTTCTACCGTAAAATCCGTCCAGGTGAGCCGCCAACACTATCTAACGCAAGATCTGCCATCATGCGACTCTTCTTTGATCCAAAACGCTACAACCTGGGTCGTGTAGGTCGCTATAAAATGAATCGAAAACTCGGTTTGCCTACTACTGATGAAGAGCTTGGAACAGTAACACTTAGAAAAGAAGACGTCGTCGACTCTCTGAAGTACCTCATTCGCCTGAAAATGGGTGATGAGCATGCTCATGTCGATGATATCGACCACCTCGGAAACAGACGCGTACGATCTGTCGGTGAACTGATTCAGAATCAGTGCCGTATCGGTCTAGCTCGTATGGAGAAGATCATCAAAGAAAGAATGAATCTTTTTGATTTCTCTTCCGACACAATGACACCAGGTAAAATCGTCTCTGCAAAGGGAATGGCAGGCGTTCTAAAGGACTTCTTTGGAAGATCGCAGCTCTCCCAGTTCATGGATCAGACTAACCCGATTTCCGAGCTAACGCACAAACGTCGTTTGTCTTGCCTTGGACCCGGTGGACTGAACCGAGAAAGAGCCGGTTTCGAAGTCCGCGACGTTCACCCTTCTCACTACGGAAGGATCTGCCCGATTGAAACACCAGAAGGTCCGAACATCGGTTTGATTACGTCACTTGCTTCCTTTGCCAAGATCAATGAATTCGGATTCATCGAGACCCCTTACCGTAAAGTACTTGACGGTATCGTAACCGAAGAGATCGAATACATGACAGCAGACCAGGAAGGGAACTGCATCATCGCTCAGGCATCTACGCCTATCGATGAGCATCACATGTTCTCTGAATCAATCTGCTGGGCTCACCATAGAGGAGAGCCGATGGAGATCGAGACGGACAAAATTACACACATGGACGTTTCCTCAAAGCAGCTTGTATCGATCGTAGCCGGACTCATTCCGTTCCTCGAGCACGATGATGCGAACCGAGCCTTGATGGGATCGAACATGCAACGCCAAGCCGTACCTCTTCTCAAAGCTGAGGCTCCCTATGTTGGAACCGGCCTAGAAGGACGTGCTGCACGTGACTCCGGAGCTGTTATCGTAGCTCAGGAAGATGGTGTAATTGAGTATGTCGATGGCTTCAAAATCGTCGTAGCTCCTAAGGACAATCCGCTCAACAAGCACGTTTATGACCTGAAAAAGTTCATGCGCTCGAATAGCGGAAGCTGCGTAAACCAGACCCCGATCTGTAACGTTGGTGAGAAGATCATAGCAGGGGACATCCTCGCTGATGGTCCAGCAACCGATACAGGAGAGATCGCTCTCGGAAAGAACATACTCGTAGCCTTCATGCCTTGGTGTGGATATAACTATGAGGATGCGATCATTATCTCCGAGAAACTGATCCGCCAAGATACTTACACCTCGATCTATCTCGAGGAGTTCGAACTGACGGCTCGCGATACCAAACTCGGTAAAGAAGAGATTACAAAGGATATCCCCAACGTCTCGGAAGAGATGCTTAAGGATCTAGGAGAAGACGGTATCATCCGTATCGGTGCTCATGTTGAGCACGGCTCTATCCTCGTTGGTAAGATCACTCCAAAATCGGAAACGGAACTCTCCCCGGAAGAAAGGCTCCTCAGAGCGATCTTCGGCGAGAAAGCCGCTGATGTAAAAGACGCATCATTGACAGCGCCACCAGGAACTGAGGGTGTCGTCATGGATGTGAAAGTCTTCTCTAGACGCGACCGTCTATCCAAAACGGATGATGAGCTCGTTGAAGAGGCGACACGCATCAAGGATATCCATTCCGATTATAAGACAAAAGAATCTGAGCTACTCATGGAATTCCACGAGCAGCTTGGAGCTCTTCTTCTCAATGAAAAAGCACCTGGACCGATCATGCATCGCAAAACAGGTGAAGTGATCATTGATGAAGGCGATTCGATCACACAAGAAATGCTCGAAACGCTGGAAAGCGAGAAAGCTGAAGACCTAATCATGGCCGACAAAGAGATCTATGTCGAACTGAAACGAATTCTTCGCGAGCATGAGATCGCATACCAAACTCTACAGACGCTTCATAAGTCTGAAATTGAATACATGCGCAAAGGGGACATCGACCTCGATCCAGGCGTCATCCGCCAGGTTAAAGTCTATGTCGCTACAAAGAGAAAGCTGCAGGTCGGAGATAAAATGGCTGGCCGCCACGGAAACAAGGGCGTTGTTGCTAAGCTTGTTCCCGAAGCGGATATGCCATATCTCTCCAACGGAGAAACGGTTGAGATGATTCTTAACCCGCTTGGCGTACCTTCCCGTATGAACATGGGACAGCTCCTCGAAACGCATCTCGGCTATGCAGCTAAAGCTGCCGGCATCTTCGTCAAATCTCCGGTCTTTGAAGGATTCCCTGAATCCAAGATCTGGGAAATGATGGAGAAACATACGTTCTTCAAAGATGGCAAAGCCTATCTGTTTGATGGACGCACTGGAGAGCGCTTCGATAACTCAGTTGTTGTCGGATGTATTTATATGCTGAAGCTCAGTCACCTTGTCGCGGATAAGATCCACGCCCGCTCCATCGGCCCTTATTCCCTAGTTACCCAGCAGCCGCTGGGAGGAAAGGCTCAGATGGGTGGCCAGCGATTCGGAGAGATGGAAGTGTGGGCGCTTGAAGCTTATGGCGCAGCGCACCTCCTTCAGGAAATGCTGACCGTTAAATCGGACGATGTGTCAGGAAGAACGCGCATCTATGAATCAATCGTCAAGGGCGAAAATACACTCGTGGCAGGAACGCCCGAGTCATTCAACGTCCTTGTAAAGGAAATGCAGGGGCTGTGCCTCGATATCCGCACCGAATTCGTCGAAGCATAGAGACGGCGAATACGTAGTACGAAGGTGAAAATTTTCTCTCTTTAGGAGATGTTGATGTTTTTTGAAGCTGATGAGGATGTAAGGAGTTCTCAATTCGATAAGGTCACGATCAAGATTGCATCTGATGATGTAATCAGAAATCAGTGGTCTCGAGGGGAAGTCAAGAAGCCCGAAACGATCAATTACCGAACTTTTAAGCCAGAAAAGGGCGGTTTATTTTGTGAAAAGATCTTCGGGCCAACCCGTGATTGGGAATGTGCTTGTGGCAAGTTCAAGAAGATCAAGCACAAAGGAATTGTTTGTGACCGTTGTGGAGTTGAGGTAACTCTCTCTAAGGTTCGCCGTGAGAGAATGGCTCATATCGATCTAGCGGTTCCTGTTATACATATCTGGTTTTTTAAGACGATGCCATCGCGCATTGGTAATATACTAGGTATGTCAACAGCCGATCTCGAGCGCGTTATCTATTATGAAGAATATGTGGTCACAGATCCTGGTCATACAGAATTGCAGCGCAAGCAGCTTCTGAATGATAACGAGTATCGCGAAGCCCAAGAAAAATGGGGTTCCGATGCCTTTGTTGCAAGAATGGGTGGCGAGGCGATGCGAGATCTTCTGAAATCAGAAGACTTGCAAGGACTAGTCATCGATCTTAAAGACAAGCTACGCAAAACGAAGTCGATGCAAGCACGTATGAAGCTTGCTAAGCGTCTTAAGATCATCGAAGGCTTTGCTACTTCGACGAACGCATCTGATTGGATGGTTCTTGGCTGCGTGCCAATCATCCCACCAGACCTAAGACCGCTTGTACCTCTCGATGGAGGCCGCTTTGCAACCTCCGATCTAAATGACCTTTATCGTCGTGTGATCAACCGTAACAATCGTCTTAAGTCGATCCTGAAGCTCAAAACGCCCGATGTAATCGTGCGCAATGAGAAGAGGATGCTGCAAGAAGCTGTCGATGCACTCTTTGACAATGGCCGCCATGGCCATCCTGTCATGGGAGCGGGTAACCGTCCTTTGAAAGCTCTCTCAGAGATGCTCAAAGGAAAGCAGGGACGTTTCAGACAGAACCTACTCGGAAAACGTGTCGACTATTCTGGACGATCTGTCATCGTCGTAGGACCCGAACTGAAGTTCAACCAGTGCGGTCTGCCTAAGAAGATGGCTCTCGAACTCTTTGAACCATTCATCGTGAAAAAGCTCAAGGATCTAGGCTACGTCTACACCATTCGTTCAGCTAAGAAGATGATCCAGAAACAGGCTCCGGAAGTGTGGGATGTCCTCGAAGAGATCATCAAAGGACACCCGGTTCTCCTCAACCGTGCGCCGACGCTTCACCGCCTCGGTATTCAAGCATTTGAGCCGATACTGATTGAGGGTAAGGCGATTCGGATTCACCCACTTGTCACGCCAGCGTTTAACGCTGACTTTGACGGTGACCAAATGGCCGTGCACATTCCTCTTTCTATTGAAGCTCAGCTAGAGGCAAAACTTCTGATGATGGCGCCGGATAATATCTTCCTACCGTCTTCAGGAAAGCCTGTTGCGGTACCTTCGCAAGATATGATTCTAGGTCTTTACTACCTGATGCACGATCCTGTCATTCACAGAGATAGAGAAGAAGGTGGAAAGGTCAAGGTCTTCGTAAATACAAACGAAGTTCTGATGGCCGTTCACTCCAGCGGAAGCTACAACTGGTATGCTAAAGTAGATGAAGATGACAACGCCCATCTTGGACGTGGTATTCATCTGCATGAAAAAATTAAAGTCATGATCGATGGGGGTATCATTGAAACAACCCCTGGACGCGTGATCTTCAATACCGTAGTACCTAAAGAGCTTGGATTCCAGAACTATGTTCTTCGCAAGAAGAGACTTTCTGAACTGGTTCTTGAGTGCCACAAAAAAGTCGGCCTGGAAGCAACAGTACGCTTCTTAGACGATATCAAGAGTCTTGGCTTCGCTGAAGCGACTAAGTCTGCGATCTCGATGGGCACAGCGGATGTAAAAATCCCTGAAATGAAAGCAAAGCTGCTTGAAGATGCCTATGCACGTGTAGAAGTTGTGAAAAAGCAGTATGTTGACGGTATCATCACCAATGGAGAGCGCCACTCTAAGATCATTAGTATCTGGACTGAAGTCTCCGATAGATTGTCTGATGAACTCTTCAAGCTCGTCTTTGACACATCAAGCGGTAAACTCAACCCGCTCTACATGATGGTCGACTCCGGAGCCCGTGGTAACAAATCACAGGTTAAACAGCTCGGCGCGATGCGCGGTCTTATGTCCAAGCCGTCCGGCGAGATTATCGAGTCTCCAATTACAGCCAACTTCCGTGAAGGATTGACTGTTATGGAGTACTTCATCTCAACACACGGTGCTCGTAAAGGTCTTGCCGATACGGCGTTGAAAACAGCTGACTCCGGATACTTGACTCGTCGACTCGTCGACGTTGCTCAGGATGTCATCGTTACCCGTGATGATTGCGGAACGCTCAATGGTATTGAGCTCTCCTCCATCAAACAGGGAACTGAAGAGCTTCTGCCGATCAAAGACCGTGTCTTTGGACGTACATCTCTCGATGATATCTATCAGCCTGGAGACAGCACAAAGCTCCTTGCTCGCTGTGGAGATGTTATCAATGCTCCTCAGGCGCTCGCTATCGATGATGCTGGTATTGAAACGGTACGCATTCGTTCAGCACTCACTTGCGAAAGCAGACGTGGTGTATGTGCGAAGTGCTTCGGTCTCAACCTAGCTACAGGTGCTCTCGTCGGTCTCGGAGAGGCGGTCGGAATTATCGCCGCTCAGTCGATCGGTGAACCTGGAACGCAGTTGACGATGAGAACGTTCCACATGGGCGGTATTGCGACAGCATCTCTTAGCCCGGAAATTCTATCTGAGAGTGACGGTGTTCTCGTTTACGTCGATCTGCGTGTTGTGCAGAACGAAGAGGGACATTGGCTGGCTCTCAATAAGAATGGATCTCTCCAACTGGTTCGCGATGAAGGTCGTTCCCTGGAAGATACCAAGAAGTTGCTCGCAAACAGATCGATCGAGCCACTTCAGGTCTTCCACATCGAACTTGGAACGAAGATTCTGTTTGCCGACGGCGCAAAAATCAAGACGGATACCAAGATCGCACAGTGGGAGCAGCATAGCAGCCCAATTATTTGCGAACGCCCTGGTTACGTCAAGTATGAGGACCTCGTCGAGGGGATCTCTACACAACGCGAAGTCAATAAGCAAACAGGCCAGGTCGAGCTGATCGTGAAGCAGCACAGAGGCGAGCTTCACCCTCAGATATCCATCTTCACGGATGAGGAATTCACTGAGCTTGTTGGTACCTATGCGATTCCGTCGAGCGCAGTCATCTCATCTAGAGAGGGACAATATGTCTCTGCCGGTATGGTGCTTGCAAAGCTGCCTAGAGGAGCGATCAAAACGAAAGACATCACGGGGGGTCTACCCCGCGTTGCTGAGCTCTTCGAGGCGCGTCGTCCAAAAGATGCGGCTGAGATCGCGAAGATCGACGGTATTGTCGACTTCAGAGGTGTCCAGAAGAACAAGAGAATCGTGGTCATTCGCGACGATGTGACAGGTATGGAAGAGGAGCATCTTATTCCTCTCTCCAAACACTTGATCATTCAGCGCGGAGATCCGGTCGTGAAGGGTCAGCAGCTCACAGAAGGTCTGGTCGTGCTGCAAGAGATCCTCGATATTTGCGGAGTACGTGAACTGCAGAAGTATCTGG
>JAJFMM010000132.1 GCA_021772165.1 Chlamydiota bacterium
GCATTAGTTATACGCTGCATTATCCCCAGTCAAAGCTGCTGAGTTCCCAGTACTACTCTTTTGCAGTAAGCCGCGAAGGCTTCAAACAGGAAATCGCCCCTTGTCGCACCTTTGCTCTTTATGAAGAAATTGCTCCCTTCATCGAAAAGGGCTTTATCAAAGGGGGACGTCTTGAAAATGCAGTTCTCATCAAAGAGGATAACGTTCTCAATCCGGAAGGACTTCGATTTTCCGATGAGATGGCAAGGCATAAAATTCTAGACCTTCTCGGAGATCTCAATCTGATTGGAGGGACTTTGAGAGCACATATCATAGCCGTTCGCTCTGGCCATGCCAGCAATATTGCCATGGCGCAAAAATTACAGAGCCATTTTAAACAGAGAGGAATGCACGCAAACAACCTGACGCAGTCAAAAACTGATACTTCAGGTTGTTTGCGTGTAAAACCGATCTTGACTGATATTAGTGAACGGGTCAAATCTACTGTTCGCAATGATGCAGACGAAGGATTGAATGCTGCTTGCAAGGGAGACCGATGACTGAACAGACATTTGTAATGAATTCAAAAGAGATCTCAGAAATTCTCCCACACCGCTATCCGTTTCTTCTTGTAGATCGTGTTTTGTCAATCAATCTCGAAGAGAACGAAATATTGGGCGTAAAAAATGTCACGGTCAATGAACCTTTTTTTCAGGGGCATTTCCCTGAAACTCCCATTATGCCCGGCGTGCTTCTCCTAGAAGCCTTAGCGCAAACCGGAGGCATTCTCGTTCACCAGAAAGGATATACCAAGAAAATCGCAGTGCTCTTAAACGTAGCGCATGCGAAGTTTCGCAAGCCTGTTTTACCTGGAGATGTATTGCATCTGCACGTCAAAGGCTTGCATATCAGTGGAACGGGAGGAAAAATTCGGGCAAAGGCCCTGGTTGAGGATAAGCTTGCTGTTGAGGCGGAATTGAGTTTTGCCTTAGTTGATAAGGGGCAGCTCTAGAAACATTTGCTAACGAATCGGAATTGCATGTCAAATATTCATCCACTGGCAATCGTAGAAGATGGAGCGCAACTAGGCAAAGATATCACTATTGAGCCATTTGCAGTCGTGAAAGCCAACACAACTCTAGGAGATGGAGTTGTAATCAAGTCTCACGCATACATCGACGGATACACATCGATCGGAGAGAATTCGATCATCTGGCCGGGAGCGAGCATAGGGACAAAAACGCAGGATCGTAAATTTCGTGGAGAAAAGACCTTTGTCCAGATCGGAAAGAACACCGAGATCCGCGAATATGTAACGATCAATGCCTCTTGTCAGGAAAATTCAATCGTCAAGGTCGGAGACAATTGCCTCATTATGGCCTATTGCCACGTTGCGCATAACTGCGAAATCGGCGATAGCGTCATCATGGCAAATAGCGCGATGCTAGCCGGTCATGTGATTGTTGAAGACCATGCAATTATCGGCGGGATGACACCTGTCCATCAATTTTCGCGCATTGGTTGCTATTCGATGGTTGGTGGGTTTAGCCGGGTGTCTAACGACGTGCCTCCCTACACAGTAGGCGGGGGGATACCCTATAAATTCGGTGGAATCAACATTGTAGGGTTAAAGCGCCATGGATTTTCCCTCACAACGAGGCAGGAACTGGCTAAAGTCTTTAAGTTAACCTATCGATCAGGACTTCGACTGGAAGAGGCCATTGCCAGCATCAAAAAAGAAGTGAAGATGACCTCAGAAGTAAAGCATTGGCTCGAGTTCTGCCGATCATCTAAACGAGGCCTAATGGGCCTGCAAGGGATCACGCAAGAGAACTCCACAGAAGAAGAAGAGCTAGAAGAAGAGTTCAGTCAACCCCTTAAAGTCACTGCGCGATAGACATTTGAAGATCGTATTTTTTGGAACACCCGACTTCGCGGCCCAGATTCTGAGCTATTTAGTCGAGCAGAAGCAGTTGATCGCAGCCATCGTCACGCAGCCAGACCGCCCACAGGGACGCAAGCTGAAGCTGACTCCACCAGCTGTCAAGCAGACAGCTGCCCTATTGGCCCCCACCATCCCTCTAATGCAGCCTACAAAAGCTTCCAGTCCGGAGTTTTTACAAGAACTCAGTGAGCTGCAAGCCGATCTTTTCGTCGTAGCTGCGTACGGACAAATTCTTTCGAAGAAACTACTCTCCATCCCTCCGCTAGGATGCATTAACATCCACGCAAGCCTTCTGCCGAAATATCGAGGAGCCGCGCCCATTCAAAGAGCGCTTATGAATGGCGATCCTGAAACAGGCGTCTCCATTCAAAAAATGGTCTTCAGACTCGATGCGGGAGATGTCGTTGCTGAGGAAAAGATACCCCTTCCCCTAGATATGACACATGGCGAGCTGCAGCAGAGCCTCTGTGATCTATCCAAGCCACTTCTGAGCTCTGTTTTGAAGCTCTATGAGACCGGAGTGCCTGCTGGGAAGCCCCAGGATGAATCTCAAGTCACTCTGGCGGCTAAGATTTCACCGGAAGAGACGCAAATCCACTGGGATAGCCCTGCGCGCAATATACACAACCTTATCAGAGGCCTCTCGCCCCGCCCCGGAGCCTGGTGTTGGATCAACACATCCACAGGAAAAAAGAAATTGAAAATCCTGCGAACAGCTCTTTCGGAAGAAACGGGCGCGCCGGGAGAAGTACTTAGCTTTGAAAAGGGGCGCTGTCTGATCGCAACGCAAAATGGCTCTCTTGAGTTGATTCAAGTGCAGCCCGAAGGGAAAAAAGCGATGTCCGTTCGTGACTGGATGAGCGGTTGCAAAGAAGCTCCACTCTTCACGGATCTCTAAATTTTCGACAAAGATTTTCTTATTCAGAACTTGGCTAAAGATTGGGTTCAAGGGTTATCTTTACATTTAAGGACCCTCAAACTATCCTTTCTCCTCTCTTAACAAAAATAGGTGAAAATATGTCAGAATCTGTTCAAGGACAGCAAGTTGGGAATCGTTGGGTCACGCCCGAAGAGCCAAAAACATCGAAATACATCGGAAGAGCTCCTCACGCGCTTCGCGATTGGCTTGGTGGTACAGGTGGCGCAAGCGACATGATGAAAGTAACGAAAGTGCTATCAGTCTATTCAAATCGGATGGACTTAGCGAGCTCGATTAGCACTTTTAGTGCAGTGGGAGCGGTATCTCGTCTTCCCTGTGCAACGATCGATCTTTGTGAAAAGCTTGTTGAAGCTAAAAAGGATGGATTGACTGCGATTCTTGCCTCGAAGATCAGTCATGACACCTTTGAAGTGGGTGCGATGGTCGCGCACGTGAAGAGCTTCTTTACCCCTGGCGATAAAGTAGCCGGTAATGCAGGCATAATGCTAGGCGCAATCGCTGATGTTTTTTCCGTTGGAACGTTCTCATTTGAGCTGCAAGAAACGTCGCGGCTGCTGAACACAGCGCGAGGGCTCAATCTCTCTAATGACGTCCAAGACGGCTTGTCAGCGAAGCGTACCTACTCGTTCATGAAGCTTGTTAAGTCTGTTGTATCTGCTGTGACCGGATGCTTTTCATTCTACGCTTTGGCGGCAGGTGTTGCAGTGATTGGAGCGGGGACAGCTTTGGCAGTCAGTCTCGCCAACACAATCCTCAATATTGGCGCCCATTTCTACAAAAATTGCTACTCCGACTACTTTGCGAAAGTAGGGGTAGTGCCTCTCACTGCGTAAGGAGACTCTGACTAATATGTGCCACCGGAGAAATTCGGTGGCCTATCTAAATAGAATTACCTCAAAACTCGGATGTCCTTGTGAAAGAGTCCCTTCAAACCTCTGAATGGATTTTTTTTATCCTGATCGTAGCTCTCCTTACGGTCGTCTTCACTGTTTCCAAAATCACCAGCTGCCGCAGCCTCGAACTTCTCGATCAAAAGAGACGAAGGGAAGAAGTGCAGATTGCGATAGCAGTAAGTGGCTGCGTAAAGCGCCCCGGTACCTACAAGATCGTTCAAGGGCAACCTCTGAGCGAGCTTCTCTATAAGGCAAGGCCAAAGCCCCTTGCTGATCTGTCGCAATTGGATCTGAATGGGAGTCTTGAGGAGCCCTGCTCCATTCATGTTCAGCAGCTGGAGATGGTTGAGGTTCGGGTAGAGGGTTGTGTCAAAGAAAACCTTTCCTTGGAAGTGGCCGCCGGATCCAGAATTTCTGATCTAAAAGGGCGGATTGAGCTCTCAGCAGACGCAGATAAGGGATTTTTACGGCGTCGCCGGATTTTAAAGAACCATGAAGTTCTTGTTGTTCCTAAAAAACGCAACTAACTGTATATAGGCGGTTTAGATTGTTGGAATTGCCTGGTTTTTAGGGGTATCTCAGGGGGAGGAAGAGATTTTAATTGAGGGAAAACAAGAGGATAGATATTCTCTTTGCTTATCTTTTTAAGTCAGTTCTTCCGTGCCGAAAGCTGACGAAAGTTGCTTCTCTCGAGTTTCCTCAAGAAATCTGGATGATGAAGCGCAAACGATTGATTTTAAGAGCGTAAAGGAAACTATTATGTCGCTGACATTGACTGGCCAGAAAAAAGGAATGATGCAGATATTCGACGACGAAGGAAAAGTCGTTGTATGTACGGTTATTCAGGTCGATCCGAATCCTGTTGTTCAGATTAAAAGAACTGAGTCTGAGGGCTATCAGGCGGTACAATTGGCTGGAATTCCACTAACGAAATCCAGAGCTAAAAATAAGTCTAAGCCTGTTAAAGGCCATTATGCGAAAGCAAATGTTCCGGCTCACTACCGACTCAAGGAGACTCGCGTTGATGACGTTGAGCAATACCAGCTTGGGCAGATGGTTGATTTGAGTCTATTTAGCGATACCCAATTCGTTGATGTGCAAGCCATTTCGAAAGGAAAGGGCTTCCAGGGTGTGATGAAGCTCCATGGGTATGCGGGTGGTCCTGCAGCTCACGGATCTGGATTCCACCGCCATGCGGGTTCTACGGGTATGCGTTCAACACCGGGACGTTGCTTCCCAGGTGGAAAGAGAGCCTCTCGTATGGGAGGAGAAATTAAAACGGTACAGTCTCTAAAAGTCGTGGCTATTAAGGGAAATCTCCTTCTCGTGAAGGGTGCGGTTCCAGGAGCGCGTAGTGGTATTGTCTCCGTAAGTAGCGCTGTCAAGAAAGTACAGTCAAAGAAAAAATAACGCAAAAGGACTATCCTCGTGGCAACACTTAAAAAATACGATCTGAGCGGAAAGGAAGTCGGCGCAGTGCAAGTCGATGATGCTCTTCTAGAGGTGGAAGCTCATTCCCAGATGGTGAAGGATTATATCGTCGCCATTCGCAACAATGCCCGCCAGTGGTCAGCCAATACGAAAGGCCGTAAAGAGGTCAGTTGCACCGGACGCAAGCCTCATGTTCAGAAAGGACAGGGAAAGGCTCGTCAGGGAAGCGTAGCGGCTCCTCAGTATAAGGGCGGTGGAATCGTTTTTGGCCCTAAGCCAAAATTTGATCAGCACGTTCGGATCAATAAGAAAGAGCGTCAAACTGCTATCCGCTTTATTATTGCTGAAAAAATTAAGGCCGATCAGGTTCGTGTTCTTCAGAGTGATAAGATGGAAAAGCCTCAGACCAAAACAGTTGCTGGCTTTTTGAAGTCTGGCGAGCTGATGGAAAAACGCGTACTGTTCTTGGGAGAAAAAGCTGCTAACGAGGAGCTTTACCTTAGCTCACGCAACATCCCGAAGAAAGAATTTTCTAGTATCCCGACAGTTAATGGCTACAATCTAGCGCTTTGCCGCGAAATTGTTGTGCTTGATAGCGCTGTCGACCAACTGCTTTCGATTTTAGGATAAGCGATATGAGCACAAAGAAAAGTCCCTATTCAATCATTAAAAGCCGTCGAATGACTGAGAAGTCTCGCGTGCTTGAAAATCTTCAGCATTCTGCAAGCAATCGCTCTGCAAGCCGCTGCAAAACGCCAAAGGTTGTCTTCAACGTATTTCCTTCGGCGAATAAGCGCGAGATTGCTCGCGCAGTAGAAGAGATCTATGCCGAGAAGAAGGTGAAGGTTTTGTCTGTTAATACCGTTGTAATCAAGCCTAAACAGCGCCGAGTAAGGGGCCGTTTGGGGATGACAGCAGGTGGCAAGAAAGCAATTGTTACGCTGAAGCCGGGCACCGCAATCGACGAGCAAGTATAAAAGGAACGACATATGCCTAAATATTTTCGACCCATCACACCCTCGCTGCGAAAGCTGGTACTGCCAACGCTGATCGAACTCGATCCTGCGGAAAAAGGAGCTCCAAAATCTCTATTTACCTCCAAGCGCAGAACGAATGGACGCAATCATAACGGTCGCATTACGTGCCGACACAAAGGTGGCGGACACAAAAGACGATTCCGTATCATCGACTTCAAGAGAGATAAGGAAAACATCGAGGCAACAGTAGCGGGGATTGAGTACGATCCAAACCGTTCCGCCCTCATTGCTCTTCTTCACTACCTTGACGGTGAAAAACGATTTATTATTTGTCCTCAAGGGATGAAGAAAGGAGACAAAGTCTCCACGTCTGACGAGCCACCATTTAACGTGGGCTGCTGCATGAAGCTGAAATTCATGCCAACCGGTTCAGTCATTCATAATATCGAAATGGTTCCTGGTAAAGGAGCTCAAATGGTTCGCTCGGCAGGACTTTCTGCGCAGCTACAAGGACGAAGCAACGGATATGCAACCATACGCTTGCCGTCTGGTGAGATGCGCCTGATCAATGAAAATTGCCGCGCTACATTTGGAGCAGTATCCAATGCTGAGCATAACCTTCGCGTTCTTGGTAAAGCTGGACGTAAGCGCTGGATGGGCATTCGCCCAACGGTGCGAGGTGTACATATGAACCCTTGTGATCACCCACATGGTGGTGGTGAGGGAAGAGGAAAAGGTAACTTGCCGCAAACACCATGGGGCCAGTTCACAAAAGGCTTCCGTACTCGTTCTAAGAAGAAAACGAAGAAATGGGTAGTTAAGGAACGGAGCAGGGGTAAATAATGGGAAGATCACTAAAGAAAGGCCCTTTTGTAGACCATCATCTTAAATCTAAGATTGAAATGATGAATCAGCAAAGCGTCAAAAAAAATATCAAGACCTGGTCTAGACGTTCCATGATTCTGCCAGAAATGGTGGGACACACATTTGATGTGCACAATGGAAAGAAATTTATCAGCGTCTATGTCTCTGAAAATATGGTTGGCCATCGTCTCGGAGAGTTTTCACCTACGAGAACGTTTAAGGGACATCCTAAAAAGTAAGGACCATGGAAAGGAATGAATATGCAATTTGCTAAAGCTATTACTCGTTTTGTCCGAATCAGCCCAAGAAAGGCGAGATACGCAGCTGATCTGATTCGTCGACTGCCAGTAGACAAAGCCTCACTACAACTCGAATATTCGAAGCTGCGTGGTGGCCGACTCATCAAAAAAACTCTGGACAGTGCAGTAGCCAATGCTGAGTCTCAGTTGGACCTGCGTCGTGAAAACCTGATTGTTCATGAAATAAGAGTAGATCCAGGACCGATTTTGAGAAGGTCTAAGCCTAGAAGCAAAGGATCCTCTGTTCCGGTAAACAAGCGAACAAGCCATTTTACAGTGGTTGTTACGGCGAAACAAGTTCAAGGAGAGTAGGACAGAATGGGACAAAAAGTATCGCCGACTGGATTTCGACTCGTCGTAAGAAAA
>JAJFMM010000133.1 GCA_021772165.1 Chlamydiota bacterium
GCTTCCTTTGGGGATGATTCTGGGTATTATCTATGGTCCGCATGGACAGGACGGCCGTATCTGGGCTGCTTATCTTTTAGCCACGACGAAGATTACTGATATCGGTGGCTATTTTGGTGGAAGCTTGTGGGGACGCAGGAAGCTGGCTCCGAACATCAGTCCGGGAAAAACCCTTGAGGGTGCTCTATTCGGACTGGCTCTTGCGGTGGGAGTTAGTTTCATCTTTTATCTGATTGCAAAATCGATGGGCCATTTGCACTTCAATCTGGGTTCTCTCGAGTGGCTTTATCTGGGTTTGATCTTGGGCTGTGTGGGCCAATTCGGAGATCTCTCGGAGTCGCTGCTAAAGCGCGATGCCAATAAAAAGGATAGCAATTCTCTACCCGGTTTTGGGGGTGTTCTCGACGCTGTCGACTCGCTTCTCTTCAATGCGCCGATCCTCTTTTTCTATCTTCTAGCTTTCCACAGTGGAGCGTAGAGAGCCTATGATTGTCGCTATCGACGGGCCATCCGGAACTGGGAAATCGACTGTAGCCAAAGGCATTGCAAAGCGGCTGGGGTTTATTTTTTTCGATACAGGTGCGATGTATCGCTCGATTGCGTGGAAAATTTTCCAGGAAAAGATCCCCGTTACAGATGAAGATGCTATTCGCAAAGTGGTGAGTCAGTTCCAGTTCGACATCCAAACGGATGGAGAGGGTGAAAAACGCTACTTTGTCAATGGAGAGGATGTGACAGGAAACATTCGGACGCCTGAGATCTCTCTACTGGCCTCTCAAGTCTCTTCTCTCGCCTTTGTTCGCAAAGCTCTAGTGAAAATTCAGCGCCGTTTCGGTAGGAAAGCCGATGCTGTGTTTGAGGGTCGGGATATGGGCACGGTTGTTTTTCCCGACGCAGAGCTGAAGATCTTTTTGACTGCAAAGCCCGCGGTGAGGGCCGAGAGAAGGTATCGCGAGCTTCTTCTCAAATTCCCCGATTTGGGCGATTCCCTTTCGCCTAAACAAATTTTGCATGAAATCGAACAGCGCGACCACAGCGATGAGACGCGCGCGGTCTCCCCCTTGAGGCAAGCTAAAGATGCTGTTCTCATCGATACATCTGAGTTATCTGCGGATGAGGTCATTGATAAGATCGCAAAGCTACATGCGCATTGCGGATCGAGGCGCTTTGAGCCGATGCGTTTTTCCTATCGCTGTGTCTATCTCTCCGTGCGTGCTTTTTTTAAACTCTTTTATGGACTGCGCATTCATGGACTCTCTCACTTCCGGTCGGGTGCTGCGATCATTGCCGCAAACCACGCCTCTTTCTTCGATCCTCCGGTGATTTCTATCTCTTGTCCTCAAGAGGTGCATTTCCTGGCTAGAGATTCGCTTTTTCGTATCCCTATTTTGGGTAGGATCATTCGGGGCCTCAACTCGCATCCCGTGGCGAGGGGCTCTTCTGACGCGCAGACCTTTCGTCAATTAATCCAACTCTTGCAAAAGGGCAAAAAAGTCATTTTGTTTCCTGAGGGTAAGCGCTGCTACGATGGAGAATTGCAACCTCTGGAAAAAGGTCTCTCTTTCCTCGTTTACAAAGCGCGGTGTGGGATTTTGCCGGTCTATGTCGATGGTACATTCGAGGCATGGAAGCGCGGCGCAAAATTTTTTCGCCTCTTTGGTAAGATTACCTGTGTATTTGGCTCGCCCATCGAGTGGGAAGAGTTCGATGGCTTGGAAAAGAGAGAAGCGATGAAGCGCATCACAGCGCGTACGGAAGAGGCGATGCGCTCTTTAAAAGAGTGGCTGAAAAATGGCGCGATCGGCGATCCGCCCTGACAAGTTATTCTTTGTATTTTCTTTAATTTGCGAGACTGATAACGTTTCTCCAAATTTTTTTCGCGGAGGAATCCTATGTGCTGCCCATCAGAACCTTCTTACCGGTGTCGTCCACCAGTCTGTCCTGTTTATACCGCTCCAGAGAGGACTAGTTGCTACCAACCCACATATCGGAGCAGGGCTCCCTACTACAATTCTTGCGTCGCACCCATATTCTGGAGTCAACCTTCTTACTACGATCCTTGCTGTTATCCAAGAACGTATACATGTGGGCCCCCTTCTCCGCTTAGTCTTGGTGCGCTCGTTCTCTTTTCTGTAATTTTTGGCTATTGAGAGGTTCTATGTCTTGCCGAGTACCATCCGATTCTTCTCCTGCTGCTGTGAGGCGTGAAGAGCCTTGCGAACCAACAGGAGCTTGTTGCCGTGCGATCACTTCTTTCTTTAAGGTTATGGGAGATCATTCTAAAGCTAGAGTCCCGGAAAAAACGGATAGAACATATACGAACAAACCTTCTTCGACTGTTGATTGGAGTCGCTTTGTTCCGAGTGAGGCGATGACGCACGAAATGGTCATAGAGCTAACTTTATAATCAGCTTTAGTTTCTATGATTGTTACTCAAGCTGAGAAACCTCATCGTCCGCCACCTCTTTCTCTAGAAGGCATTTGCCATACAAGAACGTGGAATGTCTATTCGGAAGAGGAGTCTTCTTTAATCAAACTCATTCAGTCTGTTATTCACTCATCTGCTTCGATAATCGAGCAGATTTTTTCGTGCTCTCTAAAGGAGGGGGTGGAGCTGGGTATTGAGCATCCTGAACAGCCCTTTTTTAACAGGCCTGTTCGTCTTATTCGCGGGAATCCGGAAACGGCAGTTTTTGGCTTTGAGGTCACGAGTCCCTCTGGGGAGGTGACGGAAATGGTTGTGAAAATTGGGAAGATTCGGAAAGCAGAGCTGCTCTCTCTTCAGAAAAATTTGCCTGTTCCAAAGCTGGAGGAGGTTGTGTACCTCATCAAGGGTAATATGAATCGTTTTGCGGTTTCTGTAAGAGATGTTGAGGAGAGGGAGAGCATTCCTATAGCTTTTGTCATGAGGCATGGCGGGCAAACGTTAAAGCACTATTTACAGAAAGATCTTACGCTGAAAATGCGAGTTGCTATTGCAACGGAATTGCTACGTCTTCTTCAGCAATTCGAAGAAGAGGATGTAATTCATCGCGATCTCAAACCTGATAACATCTTAATTCAAGAAAAAGAGAATCTATTTTTGATTCAATTCATTGATTTAGGATGTAGTAGGACTCTCGGGGTAGAGGAGGGAGGGGCGATTCTCTCTGCCGCAGGAGCTGAATTGTACAAATCCCCAGAAGAGAGGGAAGGAGATGCGATCAGCAGGCGGGGTCATTTAGCAGATGTCTGGTCTCTGGGATTGGTGCTATTTCAGATTTTTGAGGGTCGCGGTAACCTCAATTTAGAAAAAATCTCTGCAGATTCCCTGTTTGCGTACTGCAATTCTCAGGGGATAGACGATTATAAGGTTGAGTTAGTCGAGTTTTCTGAAAAAACGCCTAAGTTTTGGAGGCAAGCGATTAAGGATTGTTTGGAGGTGAATGTCGAGGATCGTCCCGGAGCTGGAGAAATTTACGAGGAGTTGATGACAAGTAAGCGCCGGCGCCCTGCAAAGCATCCACGAACTGAAGAAACGACACCGAACTCTAGAAATTTGCGACCAAGATGACTCGAACATCCACCAAGTTGCCCCGACTAGAACCTGAATCTAGCGCGTCTACCAATTCCGCCATGGCCGCAAAATGAGCGCCAATTATAAGCAGAACTTTGAATTTGCTTCAAGCAACAGCGCAATGTTCTTAGAGGCTCGATTAAAAAGTCTTATACCTGTATCCTTCTTATAGAAATCAAAGACAACTCATGGGGATTTGTATGGCGGACAAAAATTTAATTAAACATCTGACGGATGATAACTTTACTCAAGAGATCGCAGGCGGTGTAACTGTTGTCGATTTTCACGCAGAATGGTGCGGTCCTTGTCGAATGCTAGCTCCTGTGCTAGAGCAGGTTGCCGGCGAGGTGCAGGGCAAGGCTGTGATTGCTAAAGTGGATATTGATAGCGAACAGAAGACTGCCGCTCAGTTCCAGATCACCTCGGTTCCTACTCTCATTCTTTTTAAAGATGGTAAAGAAGTGAATCGTTTGGTTGGACTGCGCAATGCAGATGCTGTTAAGGAATTTGTTATCGCCGCGATATAGCAATGCGTTGGCTTCTTTTTTTTGCACTTCTCACTGTCGGGTTTGGCGTTCTTTTGAACGGGAACTTTGAAATTCCCTATCTAGGATTTGCAGGACATCTTCCGGGAGATCTCATTATCCGCAGAGGGGATATTGAGATCTACGTTCCTCTGATGACCTCTCTTCTGATCACTCTGCTGCTAGCTTTTATCTTTTCAATGTTGAAAAGGAAGTCTGGCGCATAGCTTCGTAGAGAACGATCGCAGAGCTACAAGCGAGATTCAAGCAGCGAGAACTCGCTTTCATGGGGATGCGGTAGAAGTGCTCGGGCCACTGGGTGTGAAATCTTTCGGGAAGTCCCGATTCTTCTGAGCCAAAGATCAGTTGGCTCTCTTCGCTGTAGGGCGCCGTTGTGTAACATTGCGTTGCTTTCGAAGAGAAAAAGAAGAAGGGGTGAGTCGTCTCTTTTAGATAGGTGTCGAGATCGTCCATTTCCTTCACATTGAGATCGTTCCAGTAATCGAGACCCGCTCGTTTGAGGTGGCGGCTTGCTGTGCTAAATCCAAGGGGATGCACAAGAAGTAGCTGAGATCCGGTTACGCTGCAAGTGCGAGCGATCGTACCGGTATTTTGAGGGATCTGAGGTTGGAACAGGATGATTTTCATCTTAGAACGGGATCTTCAAAGCTCATCGAATCTTCGATTTGGGCTGCAGCTTGTGCGGCTGCGGAAGCATCTGCTTGAAGAACTTCTACTTCAAAGATAAGCAGTGCATTCGGGGCAGAGGGTCCTTGGCTGCCATAGCCCAGTTCGGGATGAATGTAGAGTGTTCTGATTTCTCCTTCTTGCATTCCCAGGATGCCTTTGCGCAGGCCGGTGATTGTCTCATCGAGTGAAATGAGCTCTTCGTCGTTGGAGCTGCCGAAGATTTGGCCATTTAAGTAACTTCCTTTGTAGCGCAGGATGGGAGAGTTGTAGGTTTGTACGGCATCTCCGGAGCCCTTTTTGAGGGTCTGGTATTGCAGCTTTCCTGTCTCTAGAGTAACGACATTCTTATTTGCGCTATTGGATTCGAGGAATTGGTTGGCCTCGAGAAGATTTTTTTCAGCTTCGGCGATCATGATCTCATCATGGAGCATTGAGAGCGCCTCGACGCACTCATCTTCGCTCAAGGGCGCGGAGATTCCTTCAGCACTCTCTTGCATGCCGCGGACGAAGGCGTCGATATCGAGTGTGAGGCCTGTCGATTGCAGATTTTCGCCAATGAGATGTCCCATGGCTCTTGAAATTTGCTCGAGATCGGAGCTCTCTTTATGAGATGCAAAAAGAGAGCTTATCGTTAGAAGAAGGGTGCATCCGAGATTCAACTTCATAGGGACTCCTTGCGTTTGAGGCAAAGATCGATCAGGGAATCGATGGGAACTTCTTCCTGCTGCCTGCTCTCTAGATCTTTGAGTTGAACGACTCCTTTGGAGATCTCTTCCGAGCCGACGATCGCACAAAAACGCGCATTGAGTTTCGATGCCATCTGTAGTCCGGTTTGGATTTTTTTTGCGTGTAAATTGATTTCCACTGCAATGCCTTTATGCCTTGCATGCGAAGCTAGAGTAAAGCAGGTTCTTTTAGCATCGTCTCCGAGAGGTAAAAGATAGAGCAGAGGACCGCGTTGTGCTGGAATGGGAGCTTGCTGGGCGAGCATCGTCTGTAAGATGCGTTCTATGCCGGCTGCAAAACCGACTGCTGGTAGCTCGGGGCCTCCGAGAGAAGAGATCAGTCCATCAAACCGGCCGCCGCCTCCGAGGGCGTTTTGAGCGCCAAGAACATCTGCGCTGATCTCATACACTGTTTTACAGTAGTAATCGAGACCGCGGACAATCCGATCGTTAACCGTGTAGGGAACTTGGATC
Source organism: Chlamydiota bacterium (assembly GCA_021772165.1). Lineage (GTDB taxonomy): Bacteria > Chlamydiota > Chlamydiia > Chlamydiales > SM23-39 > JAKBAE01. Next base: position 5,970 of record JAJFMM010000133.1, read on the forward strand.
TTGTCGAGGAGAGTTTTTACTTCATCGAAATGCTCTTTCGCCTCTGCTGACAGGGAGTCTAGGATGGAGGGAGCTCCTTCAAGAAGTTTACGGTCTTTAGGATCTTTTGAGTCGAGAATACGCAGCGGGTTTTTCTCAAACCGCGTTTTACTGTCCTGGGAAAGGTCGTCGAAATAGGGGCGTAAGTAGTTCTGGAGCGATTCGCGATAGGCCAATCTGGAAGCGCTGTCGCCGACTGAATTGATATCGAGTTTGAGTCCTTTCAGGCCGAGTCTGCGGCAAATTTCCCAGAGAAGATCGATGGTCTCGGCGTCCTGGGCAGCGGCGGGGCTGCCGATCGCTTCGATTCCGAATTGATAGAATTGGCGGTAGCGGCCCGACTGAGGCCGTTCGTAGCGGAACATTGGACCGAGGTAGAAAAATTTATGAATAGGTCTTTCTTGGGCCATTTTGTTTTCAATGAACGCGCGCATCACAGAGGCGGTTCCTTCAGGTCTGAGGGAGATGGAGCGCTCTCCTCGATCGAGAAAAGTGAACATCTCTTTCATGACGATATCGCTAGAGTCGCCGACGCCGCGGCTGAAAAGCTCGGTGCGCTCATAGATGGGCGTGCGAATCTCGCCATAGCCGTAATCGGTGGCGGTCTCGCGAATGACCTTTTCTAGATGCTGCCATAAAAAAGCTTGTTTCCAAGGCTCGTCTGCACCGTAGGGCAGAATGTCGAAGGTTCCTTTGGGCGATTGCATAGACATGCATAAGAGTATAACTGAAAAACGATTTTAAGGAGACTGTTTTAGGGAGAGTCCGGGTCTTTGCTTTTCTCCGGGTCGAGCATCTGGATCATTTCTTTGAGGGTCGAGCTCCATTGATGCAAATGGCTGCCCTCGTGGAGCTTCTGATGCTCTGCCCAGAGCTGTTTCAGCATCTCCATATATGGAAAGGGCAGCCACGTCTGACCCGCGTATTCAGAGAGGTAGTAGGCAAATGAGTGCTCTTTGCCCTCCGGATAGCTCTGGACTGACTTGATGAACGCATTCATATGGTTTGCCAGTGCTGTTTTCTTCCGAAATCGGAGCAGATCTTCCAGAATTTGGTGCCAAAGACTGGAGAGTCTATTTAGAAAAGCAACATCTTGGCTGTGATCTTCTGCTTTGAGAGTCTCAATGGCGGCTTTGAGAAGCGTCAGATGTTCTTGGACGTCGATCTCGGCGGATACACCTAGCCCGCGCTCTGTTGTATTTTCGAAGAGGTCGAGGATTTTTTTGAAAAGAAGGAGGAAGTAGGCCGCAAACGCAGAGTGGGGTTTGCCTTCGCCCCAACGCATCATTTTCTTCTCAGCGTCTCTGTCTTTGTCCTTTTCGATCTTTTCGATGCGATATTTCTCGAAGGGGTCTTTAGGGCCGCCGCCAATCGGATTTTGAAAAGAATCGGGCATCTTTTTTCTCCAATTTAATACTAGAAAACAGTTGATTTCAGAGCAAGGCGTTTGTTGAGAAGTTTATTTGTAGTAATGAGTGATTTAGTATAACTAGGTTGTTCTGAGAGGCTTGTTTATCAAAAAAGATTGACAATCTTGCGAGTAAGGTTATACCCTTTTGCTTTATAAATCATAGTCGTACCTACTAAAATCGGACTTTCCCCATGAGCGTTTTAGATTTTTTCAAGCCAGCTCCCTATGCCCGTGAAATTGAAGATGAAGAACTGGTGCAAAAGAACTATCGCTATTGGAGGCTGCGCACTTTCTATTCGATGTATATCGGCTATGCGTTTTTCTACTTTACCCGCAAGAGCTTTACCTTTGCGATGCCTGCTATGCAGGAACATCTCGGGATGGATAAATTCCAGCTCGGACTTCTAGGTACGATTCTATATCTCTCCTATGGTGTTAGCAAATTTTTAAGCGGGATCTTGGGAGATAAATCCAATCCGCGCTATTTCATGTCGATCGGCCTGATCCTGACAGGAATTTTCAATCTCTGCTTTGGGGCCTCGTCACTCTGGGTGACGTTTGCGATTTTTTGGGGATTGAATGGCTGGTTTCAAGGGTGGGGATGGCCTGGTTGCGCAAAGCTTTTGACCCACTGGTATTCACAATCGGAAAGAGGTCGCTGGTGGAGCGGCTGGAATACATCGCATAATCTTGGCGGTGCGCTGATTCCTATTCTTGCAGCTTTCTGTATCGAGAGTTTCGGGTGGCGCTCAGCCATGTATGTACCTGGAATCACCTGTATTTTAGTCGGATTCTTTCTCATGAATCGGCTGCGCGACACACCTCAATCTCTTGGGCTACCGTCTATTGAAAAATTCAAAGATGATTACTCAGGAACGAAGGTACAGGAAAAGAGCGAGCTCACTGTTAAAGAAATTCTCTGGGAGTATGTCTTAACGAATAAATATATCTGGGTGCTGGCGTTCTCTTACTTTTTCATCTATGTGATCCGCACGGCTCTCAATGACTGGAGCATGCTCTATTTGAAAGAGGCGAGGGGCTATTCAACTCTTGTTTCCGGGTCGGGAATTTTTTGGTTCGAAGTGGGTGGTTTTATCGGTAGTTTGGCCGCCGGATGGGGCTCAGATGTGCTGTTTAAAGGCAAACGCATGCCTGTCAATATTCTCTTTACGGTAGGTGTTCTTATTTCGATGTTGGGTTTCCGTTCTCTCACCGGCTATACTCCGATCCTCGATAGCCTCTATCTTTTCCTCTTCGGATTTTTTATTTTTGGGCCGCAGATGCTTATCGGCATGGCCTGCGCGGAGGTGTCGCACAAAAAAGCTGCAGCAACAGCAACGGGATTTGCAGGCTGTTTCGCCTATCTCGGAGCGGCCGTTGCCGGTGGTCCTCTAGGGGCAGTGACTCAGGCATGGGGATGGGACAGTTTCTTTATAACGATGATTGCCTGTGCTGTGATTGCAACGCTTCTGATGTTGCCGCTCTGGTCGATTAAAACGAATCCGGATCTCAGGACGAGCTCAACAGATTCCTAATCTGCCCAAATAAGAGCATTCCTTGTATGATGGATCTTTTTAGGAACGAAAATGGCCCCTCCCTGGATCCCGCTCAACGTCCATTCGCAATTTACGATTCTCGATTCGACCGCGTCTGTTCACGCATTAGCACAAAAAGCGAAGTCGTATGGTATCGAAGCTTTGGCTATCACGGATCAAGGCAATCTGTACGGCGCCGTTGATTTTTTCAAAGCGTGCAAAGCTGCAGGTGTCCGTCCGATCATCGGCTGTAAAATCTGGGTGGCACCTGGCTCGAGAAAAGAAAAAAAGCGGGTGCATGGCGTCGCATCTGGCTATCCTCTTGTGCTGCTAGCCAAAAATTCTATCGGTTACCGCAATCTCTGCAAGCTCACTTCGATCGGCTTTTTGGAAGGGTTCTACTATCAACCTCGAATCGATAAAGAGCTTTTGGCTCAGCATCGCGAGGGGCTGATCTGTTTTTCCGGTCCGTTGAGCGGTAGCGTTGCGTCTCTCATTGAGAAGGGAAAGGAAGCGGAGCTGAAAGAGGAGATCCGCTGGCATCAGGAGATGTTCGGAGAGGACTACTACTTCGAGCTGCAGCGTCATTCGATGAGCGAAGAGGTGATGCGCTCCGATCGGATGGATCAGGAGAGCTGGCTCTACCAGAAAGCGCGTGACACGTCAGCCCTGCAAGAGAGAGTCAATCAGGAGCTGGTCCGCCTTTCTAAAGAGCATTCCATTCGCATTGTTGCGACCAACGACATTCATTATATCGAGAGAGATGATTGGCAGGCGCACGAGATCCTTCTCAACATTCAGTCGGGAGAGCCTCGCGAAATTTGGGAGCGCGATTCGCGCGGCAATGCAAAAAATCGCATGCCGAATCCAAAGAGGTCAGCTCTTTTTACTCATGAGCTCTATTTCAAGTCGCCCGAACAGATGGCTGAGCTCTTTTCCGATCTGCCGGAGGCTCTCGAAGAGACGGTGCGCATCGCAGAGAAGTGTCAGCTCGATCTCGATTTTAATACGAAGCACTATCCTGTCTTTCTTCCTCCGGATTTAGAAGAGAAGGCGGTTACAAAAGAAGAGCGTCGAGCAGCGGCTGAGAAATATCTCTATGAACTCTGTCTGAAGAATGTTCCCGCACGCTATACGCCGGAGCATTTAGCGGAAGTGCAGAAAAGGGTTCCTGGTAAAGAGCCTCTCGTCGTTGTGAAAGAGCGCTTCGAATATGAATTTGGTATTCTCTCTTCCAAGGGAATGTGCGATTACATGCTGATCGTTTACGATTTCATCGACTGGGCTAAGGGTAAAGGGATTCCGATGGGTCCGGGGCGAGGTTCGGCTGCGGGTTCTATCATCGCCTATCTGCTCGGCATTACGGATATCGAACCTCTCCGTTTTTCTCTCTTCTTCGAGCGTTTCATCAATCCGGAACGCGTCTCCTATCCCGATATCGATGTCGACATCTGCATGGAGCGGCGACAAGAGGTGATCGACTATACGGTTCGCAAGTATGGCAAGGACAAGGTAGCTCAGATTATCACCTTCGGTACGATGAAGGCGAAAATGGCGATACGCGATGTAGGGAGGGTCCTGAATGTTGCGCTGCCGAAAGTGAACGAGATCGCAAAGCTTGTTCCTGAAGATCCCAACATGACGCTCGAAAAATCGTTTCAGCTCGATCCCGAGTTGGGGCGGCTGATGGAAGTGGACAGTGAAGCGCGCAGCGTTTTGGAAATGGCGAAGAAGTGCGAAGGCTCTATTCGCAATACAAGCACGCACGCAGCCGGCCTAATCATCTCTGCCAGTCCGATCACAGATCATGTACCTGTCTGTACCGCGAAAGACTCCGATATGGTCGTTACGCAGTTTGCGATGAAGCCAGTCGAGAGCGTGGGCATGCTCAAGATCGACTTTTTGGGTCTCAAGACGCTCACGTGTATTCAGAAATGCGTCGATGGCATTGCTGAGACATCGGGACAGCAGATCAATTGGAGTAATCTTCCCCTCGACGATGCGCCTACATTCGACCTACTCAACCAGGGAAAAACCCTCGGAGTGTTCCAGCTCGAGTCCGGTGGAATGCAGGATCTCGCCAAGCAGCTACACATCGATGTCTTTGAAGAGATCATCGCCGTCGGTGCTCTCTATCGTCCAGGTCCGATGGATATGATTCCCTCGTTCATCGCACGTAAGCATGGGCGAGAAGCGATCGAGATCGACCATCCCTTGATGAAAGAGATTCTCGCCGAAACTTATGGCGTCATGGTTTACCAAGAGCAGGTCATGCAGATCGCCAGCCGTCTCGCGGGCTATACGCTGGGCGAGGGTGATGTGCTCCGCCGCGCCATGGGAAAAAAAGATCGCGAGGAGATGGCTCGCCAGAGGGAGAAGTTCGTAGCGGGCTGCTCTGAGAAGGAGATTGGTGCTGACAAAGCGGGAATGATTTTCGATAAGATCGAGAAGTTCGCGTCCTACGGTTTCAACAAGTCTCATGCTGCGGCCTACGCTTATCTCTCCTATACAACCGCCTACTTCAAAGCCAACTATCCGAAAGAGTGGATGGCATCTCTAATGACGTGCGATCGCGACGATCTTTCTAAGGTTGCGAAGTTCATCCGCGAAGCGAACGCGATGCAGATCGAGATTCTTCCGCCTGATGTCAATGAAGCAGGACTTTCCTTTGCCGCATCTCCCGGTGGTATCCGTTTTGCTATGTCGGGGATTAGAGGCGTTGGCGTCGGTATTGTCGAGCTGATTTTAGCAGAGAGAAAGAAGAGCGGACCTTTTGAGAACCTCTATGATTTTGTGCAGAAAATCGATAAGACCAAGGTGGGAAAAAAGCAGATCGAGCTTTTGATTGAAGCGGGTAGTTTTGATTACACCTCATGGAGCCGCGATGCGATGCGAGAGAGTCTCGATGCGATGTATGACGAAGCCTCTCGCGATCAAAAAGAGGCACAGCTCGGGGTGATGAATCTCTTTTCTCTTCTCGATGAGCCTAAACCCTTTTTAGCTCCGCCGCCCGTACTACATCCATCGAGTAAAATGGAGCTTTTGCAAAGAGAAAAAGAGCTGCTCGGCTTCTATCTGACAGGCCATCCGATGGACAACTATCGCAATTCGCTCTCCAGGCTCTCCTGTGTGCCATTCAAAGAGTTTGAGCGCATGCCCGAAGGAACGTATGTGCGCGCCGCGTTCATCATCGAGACCATTCAGGTGAAGATCGCGTCGAAATCGCAGCGCAAATTCGCAATACTTATCATCAGCGATGGGATCGAGCGCTTTGAGATGCCCGTCTGGCCCGATCTATTCGAAGAGAAAGCGGCCATTCTACGAGAAGCTCAGCTCCTCTACGGCATTATACAGCTCGAGAGAAGAGAGGGTTCTCTTTCTCTACAGGTGCGTTTCCTCGATGAGCTCTCAGGGGTCGATGAAGCGAAAATCAAGTCTTTTGATGATCTATTCGATCGTCTGAAAGCTCAATCTAAGCAGGGAAGACCCATGTATTCTAGATCAAAAACACAGCAGCCTAAGCCGGAGCAGCGAGCTCCCCAGCCAAAAGAAGAGCCTATCCAGAAACTTCGCATGCGCGCAGATGCAAAGCGGCTCAGGCTCAGCCATATTGTCGCGCTCAAAAAAATATTTCGTCAGTTTCCTGGAAAATCGCCTATCGAGATTCGCTTCGAGAGTGATGGCCGCAAAATGGGGACTCTGCAGGTCGATTCCTCCTGGGGAGTGAAGACGGATGTGGCTTTCAGGAAGAAGCTCGAAGAGCTCTGCCAGGAGGCATACTTCGCCTGGGAATTGACAGAATAGAGAATGAGGCTTTACTCTCGGTACCTTATGAAACAGATAGCACCTATATTATGGATCCTTTTTGCGGCACCTCTCTTCGCCGAACCCCAGGAAATTCCCGTTGAGGAAGTTCTTCCCCTGGAGGAGCAAGAGGGCCCCTCTGTTCAAGAATTTTATAGCTTTATGCAAGAAGCGATCGATGATGAAGATTGGTGGTCAGCTGTCGACTTTGGTCAGGTTGTGCTCTACCACTTCCCCGAGTCTCCCTACGGACAGGAGATCCCCTTTTTCATCGGTATGGCCTATTTGAAACTGGGCCAGCAAGAGCTTGCTAACGAGTCTTTGACCGAATATCTAAAAAAATCCTCAGGCCCTAAGCATTTTGAAGAAGCGATCGATGCGAAATTCGCCATTGCTGAATTCTTCCGAGAGGGGGGCAAAAAACGCCTTTTTGGATCCCATAAGCTTCCGGCCATCATGCCGGGAGAAGAAGACGCCTTGGAGATCTACGACGAGATTATCGCTTCGATTCCGCACCATGAATTGGCGGCAAAAGCTCTTCTGGGTAAAGCAGAGATTCAGACTTATAACGAAGATTACCGTCCGAGCATAGAGACGCTGCATCTGCTGATCCGTCGCTTTCCTAAGCATGAGCTGGCCGCAGAGAGTTTTCTTCGTATCAATAAAGTTTACTTAAACCAAGCTGAGACTCTCCATCTGGATCCCGATCTTCTGGATTTAGCTGAGGTGAACCTGCGTAAATTCCGTCTTGCATTTCCTCGCGAACCGCGCATTACGGATGCAGAAAAGGCTCTAGCGGATATGAGAGAAATTTTTGCTCAGAACCTGCTTGAGACCGGCGAATTCTATCAGAGAAGAAAACAGCCCGATGCTTCTATCATCTATTTTTCGAAAGTCGTGGCAAAGTATCCGAAGAGCCGCGCAGCAGATGCTGCTAGAGAAAAGCTTACGGATCTTCAGAAAACCGGTGATTTTTAACAAGTCAGCACTCCTGATCGTCTGCTCATTCCTTCTCCTTCCCTCTTGTGGCTACCGCTGGGAAGGCGACCCTACTTGTTCGCGTACACTCCATATCCCTTTTGCTACCGGTGACGAAGATGGCACATTGACCTCAGAGTTGATCCGTGCTTTTGCCACCACCACACAAACAGATATCGTCTCCTCTGAAGGGCAATACCGTCTAGAGGTCTCCATTGTTGAGCAAGATCATGAGAGAATCGGCTTCAGAATCGACCGACAGGTCAATAATGGCAAAGAGCAGAAAAACATCCTTGGCGATGAGGGGCGCAGAAATCTTTTGGCTCACGTCTCGCTCTATGATTGCGAAAATGACGAGTGTGTTTTAGGCCCCTGCACTGTGACAGCATATGCAGATTATGATTATGTTGATGGCGATTCCTTTCAGGATCTTACTTTTGTTGATTCGGCAGGAGTGAGGCAAACCATTTTGGCCTATTCACTCGGTCAGCTCGAGCCGCCGGAATCTGCACGCGAAGCAGCAACAATACCACTTTATCAACAGCTAAGTCGGAAAATCGTCGATTTGATTTCTGCTCGTTGGTAAAAAAAGAAGATGGCTCAATCGCGTCTCTTTTATGCTTCTGTCGACCATCTTCACGAAATGCTCGGATTCATTTGCGCTGAGGCAAAGCTGGTGGGCTTCGATGCTTCTTCAATTTCGAAAATTGAAATGGCCTCAGAAGAAGCCATTGTCAATGTGATTCATCATGCTTATGAAGGGCTCGGTGGTGAGATTGAGATCGCCATTTTGGGAGAGCCGCAGCAGAAGATGGAAATCACGATTTCCGATACAGGCTCGCCCTTCGACGCTTTTGAGCAAAAGTTCCAAGCAGACGTCTCTTCACCTCTCGATAAGAGGGAAATAGGTGGCCTGGGACTTCATTTTATCCGCAATTGCCTAGACGATGTTCTCTATCGTCGAGAAGGGAAATGGAACGTCCTTACGCTTATAAAGAAGATTCACTGATCCTTTTTTTCGAAAGAAGTCAGTGTAGCCTCTGTTTCCAGCACATCGACGAGAAAATGCTGAAGGATCTTTAGCACATAATGCGGTGTGTTGTAGACGCCGCTTGTCGTGAACACAACCTCTAGATTCGCAGCTTCTTCGTGGTTGAGAGCGATTAAAACGCAGGTAGATGGAGTGGTCTCTTCCATGCGAGGAATGATCCAGACGATGAACTGCTCGTTGAATAAAGTGACCTTTTCAATGCTCTCAATCACGTGAAAATACTGAGTGAGATCATTGGGATCTGCTTCATCTTCTTGTATACGATTGAGTAGCCCTTGTTCCTGAAGGAAATGCAAGTCGATGGGAATGACGCCATCGTGTGC
>JAJFMM010000134.1 GCA_021772165.1 Chlamydiota bacterium
AGTTGCATCATTGAATATAAGAAGGCCCTTGTTCTCCATCGCGCCCATATTGTAATCGGCTGCAGAGACCATCTTTAGAGAATCGAGATCGTACTCGCGATCATAGAACTTCTCATCGAACTCCATCGACTGTTTGAGTGCTGTGAGGCTATAAGCGGCTCTTTCTTCTTTTCCAGGTTCTACGTAAACCTCTAGTGACACCGTTCTGTCGCTTTTGGTCACATAGACATCTTTCAGTACGCCGAAATCACCGAGAACACAGGCATATAAATAGCTCGGTTTCGGGAAAGGGTCATCCCAAACAATTTTTGCTCTTCCATCTGGCAGAGTCGTTTCTTCAATGATGTTTCCATTTGAGAGACGATAGGGATAGCGTTTTTGGTCGGCCAGAATCGTCGTGGTGATCTTACTGAGCACATCGGGGCGATCGAGTGTATAGAAAATCCGGCGAGCGCCTTCTGACTCGCACTGCGTAATCAGACAGTCTCCGGTTACGTAGAGACCTTCCAGATCTGTGTTATGATAGGGATCGATTTCGCTTTTGACGGTAACAGTAAAGGAGTCTGTATCTGGTGTATTGAGAAGAATCAGCTCGTTGGGAGTTACGCGATACTCACCTTTTGATAAGAGCTGGTCATTGACGGCAACCGAAAATACTTTATGGTTGCGTCCGTCGAGAACAAGCGCGGCTTCTTGGGCTTTGCGCTCAATCAGGAGATGAGAGGTAACAAGGACTGTCTCGCTTCCTACAGCTAAGACAAGATCGATCTTAGGCACTTGAAAAGCCGGGGCTTGGTAGTTCTTGTAGTAGAAGGTAAAGGGTTCGGTTTTCTCTGAAGAAAATTCGTTGTAATTGCGGAGAGCTCTTTGCAGCAGATGAACTAGATTCAGATCATTTTGCTTAAGAATGAGAGAAGAGAGCTCATTGAGAGCTATACGGGGAGTTTTGCCCCATTGAGGAAATTGCTGATCCAGATTCTCTAGAGTATTTTTCCAGTTCTCTTGTTCTGCAGAGGCTACGACCTCTAAAAAATTATGCGCTTCGGATGGATCTAGGGCTTGAATGGACAACATGGGGAGACTCATGGCTAATAATGAGATCATTCTATCCTCTTAAAGAAAATGAGGCACCGTTTTACAGAAAAAATTTAGAAATTTCAAGAGGTTATACTCAAACAACCTGAAGAATTGGGAATTTGAAAAGGAAGCTCTTCAGAATTTTTGTCTGGAGCAAGTGACCATTGCCGGTAGACTGCGAAATCACGAGAAACGCAGTTTCGCAGTGCGAAGCAGGTGAGCAAAGCGAACCGGTTCGAGAGAAGACAAAAATTCTGAGGTAAAGCTGACGCAGTCAAAAACCGATTCTTCAGGTTGTTTGGGTATAGTTTCTGAGATCTCTGTGGATCAGCTCTTGCGCATGCAAACAGGCTTTCCAGGTAGAAAATTGGGGATTGCTCTCATCGGTGAAATAGAGATTGTCTAGACCGATCTCCTTCACGAGACCCGCTCGGTGAAAGACATGCCACACCTCTTCGGTCAATCCGCTGATAACAAAACGGCGGTTGGACGAGAGCAGCCTTTCATTGAATCCCTGGATAGCGAGACACATCGAAGCGTCCATGTGATAGACATTATTCAGCCTGAGTACAATGGCGCGCACATTGGGATCGGCGGCCACGGATTGCAGCGCAGTCTGAAATACATCCGCTGAGGCGAAGTAGAGATCTCCGGCGATGCCGATGATTCTGACTTTTCGATGCACATCTTCTCTCGTGCTGATCGTCATGAGCCTACCCTTGGAGTTGAAGCCATATTCGACGAGGTGCGGGATGGAAGACCTTCTGAGATAGGTTCCGATGGAGATGACAATGCCGATGAAAAACGCGATATCTAAGCTGAAGATCAAGCAGGAGGCAAAGGTGAGAAAAAAGACCCAGCTATCCTCTCTTGTGGTACGAATCGATAATTTGACCTCTTTAAAGTCGATGAGCACAGGAGCTGTTGCGATCAGAAGTGCGGCTAGTGATGCCAGAGGAATGTGCTGCACAAGAGGCCAACCCACGGCGACAATCACGGCGATGAAAACACCACCCATGATAGCAGCGAGCCGTGTTTGGGCTTTTGCATTGTAATTGACAGTGGTACGAGTAGCACTGCCTGAAGCGGGCATGGCACCAATGAGAAAGGAGAGAATAAAATTGCTACTACCGAGACCGAAGACATCCTGATTCACTTGCACCTGTTGGCCGCTGCGTGCGGCGAAATTGCGCGAGATGGAAAAGACTTCCAGAATCGAGAGAAAGGCGATGGCCGTGGCCGCGGGAAAGATCTTGTTGATCAGTCTGAAGTCGAGCAGAGGCAGAGTTAGACTCGGTATGGGACTCGATGTCAGACCGAACTCTGTCAAAGTAGGTGTAATCGGCTCTTGCAGCCAATAGCCCACTCCGTAAACAGCCAGAGAAGCGACGACGAGTGTTATAAGAGAATCCGGCAGCATCCTCGATTGGTTTTTCCTACGAAGCAGCAGTAAAAAAGCCATCGTGGAGATCCCGACGAGAAGAGTCTTCCAGTCAAAAAGATGCCAATGGACTAGGAGTTGCCACGCTTTAAAGAGTTGGGAAATGGCAGGACCCTGAGAGGGAACGCCACAAAAGTAGTAGAGCTGGTTGACGATGATCGCCACCATGATACCCATGAAGTAGCCGAGCATCACAGGTCTGCTGACAAACTGGAGCAATTTACTGACGTTGAAAAAGGCAGCGCCGATCTGAATCAGACCCGCTAACAGCACAATCTGTCCAAGAATGTGGATCACCAGTTCCTCTCTTGCTACGCCCCCAATGCTCCCGTAGTAATCATAGAGGATACCTGCAATCGAGGTTTGGATCAGGATTGCGACCCCGGTACTCGGGCCTGAAATCAAATGACGAGAAGAGCCGAGACCCGCTGTAAAAATCGTACCGAAGATCGCTGAAAAAAGACCCGCAGTAGGAGGCAATCCGGCCAACAGCGAATAGGCGATCGATTGAGGAATGGTCATGAGGGCCACTGCGAGAGCGGCTAAAAGGTCATTGGAAAAAGGGCGCAGCCCGTAGCCGGAGAATTCACGCTTAAAAGGGAAAAAAGTAACAGCCGGTGTTCTGGGAACGCGCATGATTTTTCACAGACGGGGATCTAGCCCCTTTATAGAGTGGATTCAGATAAAAGAGAAGGATCTGATGCAGCACTCTTTTTTCCACGCAGCTCAAAGACTAGAGGACAGCCACTGAATTGGTAGATCTCTCGGAACTGATTGATCAGATACTTTCTGTAACTCTCGACCATGAGATCTGGGCGATTCACGAAAAAGATGAACTTAGGAGGCGAAGTCTGAACTTGCGTCATGTAGTAGATACGCAGGCGCTTACCGGTGAGCATCGGAGGGTGTACTTTCTGTACACAGCGCTCGATGAATTTATTCAACGCGCCGGTACCGATTCTTTGGAATCGTTCCTGATAGATGCTTTTGACGAGAGGAAAGATTTTGTCTGCATTGCGGCCTTTGAGAGCCGAGAGAAAGATCGTTGGGCAGTGCTTTAAGAAAGGAACCGCTTCGTAAATACCGCGAAGAGCATGTTCCATTCTAACGCCTTGAACCAGATCCCACTTATTGAAGACGAGGATACAGCTTCTGCCGGCTGCTTCAATCTCGCTAGCGATTCGTTTTTCCTGCGTGGTCAAACCTTCATAAGCATCAAAAATCAGCAAGACGACATCGGAGCGCTCGATCGCCTCTTTCGTGCGGATCGCAGCAAACTTATCGACTGACTCTTTCTCCGCCTTCTTGCGGCGGATCCCAGCCGTATCGATCAGAATGACCTCTTCTCCATCGACCTTCCAGACCGCATCGATTGAGTCGCGTGTTGTGCCAGCTCTTTCGCTGACTACAGCGCGCTCTTCACCTAAAAGTAAGTTGAGCAACGTAGACTTGCCCACATTGGGGCGTCCTGCAATCGCTACACGAATCGGCATGTCAGAGGGCGTTTCAACTTCTACTTCTTGCTCCGGCAGAAGAGAAAAGACAGCTTCGATTAACTCGACCGTCTGAGTTCCTTCCATTGCGGAGACAGGGACCATGGTAGGAATGCCTAGCTTGTGGAACTGATGGAGCAGATACTCATCACCGACCCGATCGACCTTATTGACAGCGATCACAGCGGGCTTACCCGTTTTCAAAATCTTTTTTGCGACTTCGAGATCGAGAGGAGCGAGACCTACCTTTCCGTCGACAACGAGGACAACCACATCGGCCTCTGCAATGGCCATCTCCGACTGCCTGATCACCTCTTCATTGAAGGGCATCTTCGAGGATGCATCGATACCAGCTGTGTCGATCAGATGGAAATTCATGCCAAAGCACTCACCCTTGGAGTAGAGACGATCTCGAGTAATGCCTTCCTGCTCATCGACAATCGAGAGCCTTCTGCCACTCAAGCGATTGAAAAGAGCGGATTTGCCGACATTGGGCCGTCCGACAAGGGCGATTTTAGGGTGATAGGATTCCATAAGGCAGAAAGAATACCTGATTTGCCCGATTAACGGAAGAGCTGAAAAAGAATCTTAATACACCAAGCAAGAGAGCAAGAATCCTCCACAGCAAAACCAATGAATAAACAACTCCTCTCTCAGAAAGAATTTTTACCACTAAGACGCCTCAAATAGCTTAACTATAGCACACTTTATTTGAATTGGGCACTCCACTCAAAGAAGAAGACATCTATTACAAATCAACTACAAAAGGAACAAGCTCTTATTTCTCTGACGCGCTATTCTAATCAAAAAACTGCAACGGCTCTTCCTCTTCGGTCATTTATTGGATGTTGATTCATCTGCATATAATAATTTTTGTATCTTGAATAACAACATACCTCATAAGAAGCCAGAAGCCCCTCTTCACTGTATTTCTCTTTATTTTCACCTAAAGACCTAACAAACTCTTCAAAGGATTTCATTTTAGTAGCTTTATATTCATCATACATAAGAGTTCTCTCTCTAGGTCCTTCTTGAAATCTTTTATATTTAACCTCACTCGGCACTTGATCTGCAACCCAATCTGCAAACTTTCTCCCTGACAACAAATCAACCCTTCTTTCTGTCGGAGGATTTGTAATTATATCCACATACCTTTGGTATATTGTATGGCTATATTCACTATAAAAACCCATAAGTTCAGATTCACTGAAAACCTGGCTATGACTACCTAGCATCATTACAAACTCTTCAAAAGATGTTATTTTAGAGGACTTATACTCATCAAAAGGGATTGGGTCATTTAATGGCTCTGACCTTATTCCGTAGGTGAAGGTATCTTTAGATGACCTAAAGTTTTTCGGCTTACTCTCAAAATGTTCCAAAAAAATGTTAAAAACTTTTTCTCGGGACAGACTCTGAACTCTACGCATAGCATGTTCATATTGCATATATTTTCTGGGGCTAACTTTATATTCATCACAGGATAGGATTTCTTCTTCAGGACTTTCGGGCAGGATTATTCCAAATTCTGTTTTCAGATAATCTTCGTATTCGCAAGAACTACGTCGCAGATAATGATCCTGAAACCACTGTCCAGTAAGATTCATGATGCCTGTATCCATAGCAAACTCTAGACCAAACGTCTCTATATCCATTCTGTTGTCTTGAAATTCCTGAAAAGAGACGATTTTTTTGTGTGCTACTGTTGCATATTCCCTTGTAATTTTGCAGACTTGAAAAGGGATTATTCCTTTTTGAGGATCATTCTTCACTACTCCGGGCAGGAGGTTCTCTAAACATCCTCTTGAAAGCGAAGAAATCGCGCGATCTGCTGTAGAGAGCGCCGCCGCCCTTAATAAATTGTTAGATCCGTGAACTCTTACTGACGAACAAACTCTTGATAACATACAGCCTCCGGTTTGAAATCCGCATTTTACAGCGCAGACGGAGTTTAAAGAAAATAAAAAGCCCTCAAAAATTTCCTAAAAAGGTTCGTGATGAGAATTCAAGCTTCCCTTTGAAAGACTGTTCATTGCTTCATACGAAGATAGTGATCATACATTAAACGACAATGTTGCTCATAATTTCGACGACACTGTTCCTTCGTGTGCTTTTCACGATCTCCACCTTGCATTTTCTGATATCTCGCAAAAGATTCCATTTCCTTAATGCAAAATTCCTCATAAGGCATCGCTGCCTCTTTAAACCGCTTGAGTGATCCGCCAGCTTGTTCTGATTGCGCATCTGCAAGCCCCTTAAAACATCTTCTTGAAAGAGAAACAGTCGTTTGCTCTGTAGGAGAAAAAGCAGCTCCTAATACGTTAGGTCTTTGAACTCTTAGTGATGCACAAATCCTCGACAACATATATAGCCTCCAGCTTAAAAAACCCAAGAGACTAGTCATAATTGACATAGATGTGAAGAACGAGATACATTTTTGGAGGGTTACTGAATCCCTTGCTTTTCAGGTCGTCTTGATGACGGCTAGGAACACCTCAGGACTATTCCTGAAAAACTTGCAAAAAATTAACAAAGAAACTTAGAGTCTCCGCCATGTTTAAATTTTTTCTACCACTTTTTCTCGCCTGTTCAACACTTTGCGCCAGCACTACAGCACAAACTTTTCTTAATGAAAAGAGCCCCTCCTATGTCTATGCAGGTCCCATTTATCGCTATACAACACTAGACGCTAAGGGAATCGGGGATTTTGATGGTAATGAGTGGGGCGCTTATGCAGCTTATGAATACATCAAGCTCAATAGCTTTTACGCAAAGGTGGGTTTTGAGTGCGAGCTCGGATCGGTGAAGGATGGCCCCAATAGAATCGGTCAGCAGGATTACGATGTGATGGCTCTGATTGGCTATGTCGCAGCTCCGGGGGATTATAAACGCCCTTGTGTCATCCCTTATGTCGGCTACGGTTACTACCTCATCCTCGAACATCTGGAGATCACAGGTTTTGCAGACCAAGATTACACCTACAAACTGCCCTATATACCTATTGGTCTCGCTCTCTTATTCAAAGCCTCTTCCGTTTTTACCTTCGGTGTTAACTACCATTACCAGTGGTACTTTGACCCGCACTTGACCATCAAAAGTTTGGAAGGCTCTGCATGGGAACTATCTTATACCGGCGGACAAATGATCGATCTCTCCTTCATCTTCAACTGGTCCCCTCACTTTGGTATCAACTTTGAACCTTTTTATCAGTTGATACGACTTGGTAAATCGACTGCGATCACCAATTTTGGCACCCCTTTAGGAATTCAAAAACAGGTATTTCAAAATGCAGGGCTTAAAGCTTCGCTTATGTACTCTTTTTAATCTTTTTTTCCTCTGCTTCCTCTCGGCAGATCTCCCAACCCAGGCAGAATTAGACACCTTTT
Source organism: Chlamydiota bacterium (assembly GCA_021772165.1). Lineage (GTDB taxonomy): Bacteria > Chlamydiota > Chlamydiia > Chlamydiales > SM23-39 > JAKBAE01. Next base: position 7,398 of record JAJFMM010000134.1, read on the forward strand.
ATGAAGGCATCGTCCTACAAGGCCGTGCTACTCTGCCTGGAATAGCACCTCTCGGAAATGAGACAGAAGATCTTCAACGGTTCACCAATCAGAATTTCATGCTCTGGGATTACCTGATTGGTATTGGCACCGAAGCTGAGTACCAGTCTCATTTCGATAACTTGATGACTTTGTGTCAAAATCGGAAAATTGGCCGCTTGATTCTTTTCATTAAAGACCCCTCTGCGAACAACTTTTTTCAGCCGAATAACGCAACAGGCTTTGTAGCAAGAGCCAATCAGCTCTTCAATGCAATGGTACCGATCGTCCCCTCTTTTGATATTGCTGTCTTTTTTTCCTCTGTGGCTTTTTCTAGCACTGCTCCCGCAGGGATGACTCCTACTGTCAATCCGGCTCCTGACACCATTCTCTCGGGCTATTTTACTGACATACAAAATATGCTCGACTGGGCAAAAGCGATCATTGGACAGGTACCCGGAGTGAAAGAAATCACTTTCGATCCGGAGGCTCCTGGAGCGAATAAAACAACGCAGCAGTATGTCTATAATTACACCGATGAGTACAAATGGCTCAATGCGCTAGGCTCCATTCGCCTGGGAACAACCCTTGGCGTTGATGAATCGAAAGTGACCTATGCCAATCTCTCCACGTTCCCTGTAAATCCGATTTACACGGCATCCATTGGCACTAATCCCCCGTTTCCCTCTCCTATGCCCACCTGGGCTCGCGGATCCGATGTAACAGCACCTCTACTCCAATCTGTGTATATCCAATGCTATGAATCTGCTATCCCTGCGATGTTTGAGGCAGGGTTTAGTTCTAGCACTGGGGCTCACTCCGGCTCGGTGGCATCCAACTATTTCAATAGTATGTTGCGAGATTTGCCTTATTTACAGGGTGTAGGGACGATTTCATTTATGCAAGGATCGACAGCCGTAACCGGAATGGGAACCAACTTTACCTCTTTCTCCGACCCACTTCTATTTTCCTTTGATAGTGCTATCTCAGCGAATAATAAAATTGGGGCAGTGTGTGGTTTTAGTAGCGCTACATCATTATCTTTGGAAGGGGGGGCAGCTTTTTCAAGCATGGGGTTCCAGTCTTTCACCCGCACAGAAATTATAACCGCCTGGTCAACCACTCAGCCTGTGTTAACGCAGGCAATGCTCGACAACATCTATTGGATGTTTAGCGCTAACTATGAACCAAGCAAGAGCGAGGCCTTCTTCGGTAATTGGCAGCTTGGTGATTTTATGGATTTCATTGATGGTACTGTTGGTTTCAATGAGGCTAATACAACCAATCCATTCACCCTCAATGGGGATGGATCTACGTATCTACAAGTCCCTACTCTGAACTATGTGCTTTATGATTATTACTTTGGAACGACTACGGTGAACACCACTCCAAAAACATTCGGTGTCACGGATCCCTGGGATCTCTTATCGAATTAATCCCCAGCTTTCCAGATCGCCTCGAAGACGGCTAAGAGTTCTTCGCGGTTTAAGTAGGTGATCTGGTCCGCTTCGTCTTGGCCGATGATCTCTTCCATGAGACCTTTCTTTCTCTCGATGATCGCGTGGATATGCTCTTCGATCGTGTTCTTGGTGACGAGCTTAAAGACTTGCACGCCTCGGTTTTGCCCCATGCGGTGTACGCGGTCGGTCGCTTGGTTCTCCTTGGCGGGATTCCACCAGCGATCGTAGTGGATTACTATTGATGCAACAGTGAGATCAATTCCGACGCCTGCGGCGAGGAGCGAGGCGACAAAAACTTCACAGGCGGGATCATCGCGAAAACGCTGGAGCTGCTCTCTTCGATCGCGTGTTGAGCCTTTGATTGTCGCAAAGCCAATGCCTTTTTTCTTCAGATAGCTCTCGATGATCGCAAGCATTCCCAGGTATTGCGAAAAGACGACGACTTTCTGTCCGCTATCTCTCGCTTCATGGATGAGTTCAACGAAGAGGTCCCATTTACCTGAGTCGTGGGATGCCCAATTTTTGACCTGGCCAGATACAAGGCAGGGGTGATCGCAAATCTGCTTGAGGGTGGAGAGTGCGGAGAAAATATGGACATAGGGCACTGGCTTTTTGTTGTCTTTGAGGTCGCTATAGACTGTCTCGCGCATCCGAACGGCCATTTCTCGGTAGAGCTCTTTCTGCTCCCCCGATAGGTCGCAATAGGCGATCTCCTCGATTTTCTCCGGCAGGTCGGGCAGGACTTCGCTCTTTTTACGTCGGAGGATGAAGGGTTTAACGAGACGTGAGAGTAGGATTTTCTTTTCATGGTCTTGCTGTTTTTCGATCGGGTTGATGAACAGCTCTCGGAAGAGCGCATCGGAGGGGAGGTAGTTGGGTAGCACGAGGTCAAACAGAGCTTTGATCTCGCGGAGGCGGTTTTCTATCGGCGTTCCAGTGAGCCCGAGGCGCATGCGGGTGCGTAGCGAGCGCAGAGCTTTATGTGTCTGCGACGCTGCGTTCTTGGCGATCTGGATCTCATCGAAGATCGCGATCTCAAAGGAGTACTCTTTTAAGCTTTCTCTCCCCGTGCGGAGAATGCCGTAAGAGGTAAGCAGGAGATCGTAGTGTTCGTCAAAATGCTCGAGTGAGCGCTCCAGTCCGTAGTAGGTGCAGATGCGCAGGCCCGGTAGATAGCGCTGCAGCAGGTCTTGCCAGTGATAGATCACGGAGGTGGGGCAAACGACGATGTATTTATTTGTTTTCGTGTCGTCTTCATGGAGGATCGCAGCTAGAAGCGCCATCGCTTGGTGTGTTTTTCCCAGTCCCATGTCATCGCAGAGGAGTCCTGAGAGTCCGTGGCAATAGAGAAACCAGAGCCACTGGACTCCTAGTTCCTGATAGGGGCGCAGCGTAGATTGCAGCTGGCTCACATCGAGTAGTCGATGTGTCTCAAAGCGGCTAATCTCTTCGAGCAGCGCTCTACTCGCAACTGCAATGGGATCATTTCCTTTTGGCGGCCTGATGTCTTCAAAAATTGTGAGGCGGATCCATTCGAGTGTATTGAGTCGAACGATGCCTTTTTTACGATCAAGGCGCCCTTTTGTGATCTGGCGGATCCAGTTGAAGCGCGGCTCTTTTAAAAACAGCAGTCCGGCAGGAGAAAAGAGATGGTTCTTTTTCTTCTGAAACGCATCCCAGATCGTAAAAATATCGACATGTCCTACTTCGGACACGTACTGGGCGTCGACTTGCCAGCCGGTGGTGCGTTTTCTTCTCTCACGGCTGATTTTCCGTATCTGTAGGTGGAGTTTCTGCGGTTTAACAAGTCGTGGATCGATATGCAGGAGGTATTTTTTGAGCGGCTCGAATTCATAGGCTAAAAAGGCACCTTCTTGATGTTCCGGCAGGACTAGCGGTTCTCTATAGCGCTCGGGTAGTCTCGATGAGGGCGGCAGTTCTGAGAATCCCTTTTTCTGCACGTAGACAAAGTCTCCGTAAAAGCGCACTTGACTGGGTTTAATGCCCGTTGTGAATTCGCTTTTCGGCTCAACGGAAATTCTCTCGTCTTCATTCACTCGGATCGACAGGCCCATTTTTTCTACAAAAGAGCTCGATGCGAAAAAGCCCTGCACCTGCTCGAGGTCATCTTGATGCTGTGAGAGAAATGAGCCGATCTCTTCTTTGGCAACAATCAAGCCGGGATGCAGTGGCAGTCTGCCGCGGCTCTGCTTTTTCATGTAAAAGCCTTGGCCTTTCAGATAGACCCACTCGTCAAAATCGATGGCGCCTTCAAAATGCTCGGGGAAATCTAGTTGCGCGCCAAAGGAGAGGTCTCCTCTTGAGGTGAAGGTGTAGGTCAGATGCGCTTCGAGGGAACCGAAATGTGTCTGATAGCCAGGAAAGTGATGAAGCCAGTGGCGATGGCGATTGACGAAGTCAGACACGTGCTCTCGCTCTATGACTTTCGGATCTTCTTCGAACATCAACTCTTCGAGCAGGTAAAAACCTTTTCCGGGCAGATAGACCCACGGGAAAAAGAGCGCTGCCTCTGGCTGCTGTAGATCTTGGGGCTCGAGCACATAAAGCTGTATACG
>JAJFMM010000135.1 GCA_021772165.1 Chlamydiota bacterium
TGGAAGCATTGCTTCAAGAAACAGAGAGAAAAATTCCTGAGCTACGCGAGCTCATCCAGGAAATGGCGGATATGAGCACTTACGCAGTCAGTGAAACTGAGACAGCAACAAGAAATCTGGTTGATATTTTGTCGCCTCAAATCAAAGAGGCAAGAGACTCAGCAAAGCTTCTTCTTAATTCTCTGGAAAATGCGACGCACGAAGCCACCGAAACTTCAACAGGCGCTGCATCTGAAAACATCGCAGCCGATCAGGAAGATGAAGACATCGGTTTTATCTCCGTGCCAGATGAAAAACTTGACGAAAAGACAGGAGAAGCCGCGTGAAACCAACCCCGCTTTTGATCGTTGCTGTTGTTTTCGGCGCGTCTTTTGCCGGGCGCGCGATCGGCTTTGCAAATGCAGCGCTTGACCGTACTGAAGCTGTTACCGCTCAAAAAGAAAAAGCCAGTATGGAAGATACCGGCCATCTGGTGAAAAAAGAAGATGCTATAGAAGCAGTCATTGCCAGTAGCGAGGCAAAACATGCTGCAACTGCGACCGAACGACCGCATGATGCGGAAGACACAGGCGAGCCTATTTCGCCGTCACATAAAGCCATGCAAAACAACCGGCTTTTAGAAGCTATTCGCGAGCGCGCAGCAGCGATTGATAAAAAAGAAGCCGAAGTCGAAAATCGTATTCGCGTGTTAGAAGTTCTGGAAAAAAGAATTGAAGACAAATTAACAGAGCTACGCGAGAGCAACAATGACCTTGCAAAGCTGGTCTCTTACGCCAGCGAAGCGTCGCAACAAGACATCACTCTTCTTGCTAAGATGTATGAGCAAATGAAACCACAAAAAGCCGGTCAGATTTTTGATAAAATGAGCCCGACATTTACAGCAGGTTTCTTAACGGAAATGAACAGCGAAAGCGCTGCGCTAATCCTTGCAAATATGAGCACAGACAAAGCTTATGAGGCAAGTATGATCATTGCCGGACGTAATGCAGCGGTCGCAAATTAGTAATAATTACGCACCGCATTTTACCGCTTATTAAGCATAAATCTTTACCCTGATCGCGAGCGCCCCTGGTGGGCGAACGCCAGAAGGGTGTGATTTTATGGGCGCGATACTTGGCATCGCTATTACTATGGCAATGGTTTTTGGCGGATACGTCATTGCCGGCGGCAAGTTCAGTATCATTCTTCACTCACTTCCCTATGAGATGATGATCATTGGCGGCGCCGCTATTGGCGCCTTTATCGTTGGCAATAGCTTTGGCGTCATCAAGCACACTCTTGGCGATATTGTAAAAGTTTTCACCGGCCCCCGATGGAACAAAAAAGACTATCAAGATCTGTTGTGCTTGATGTTTTCGCTTGTTCACACGGCGAAAGAAAGCCCTGTCGCGATTGAACAACACATCGAAGAGCCTGAAGAATCTTCAATTTTCAATCTTTACCCAAAGATCGCAAAAGATGGCGCAGCAATGGAATTAATCTGCGACACAATGCGCTCAATGATCATGAATTTCGACAACCCACACCAAGTCGAAGAACTTTTGGAAAAACAACTTGAGTCTCTTCATCATGACCATTTGCACGGCGCCCACGCGCTCCAAAAAATGGCTGATGGCTTGCCCGCACTTGGTATTGTGGCCGCGGTTCTCGGCGTCATCAAAACCATGGCTTCAATCGACAAGCCGCCAGAAGTCCTGGGGCAAATGATTGGCGGCGCCCTCGTTGGAACGTTTCTTGGCGTGTTTTTGGCCTACGGTATTGTCGGTCCCTTTTCCGACAAGGTGAAGGCAATTCATGACGAGGAAGCTTTGTTCTACGCCCTCATCAGGGAGGCGCTGGTCGCAAGCTTGAACAAGCATACACCGCAGCTTTGTGTCGAAGTCGCGCGCCGAAACGCGCCAAAGAGATTTCGTCCGAGCTTCACAGACATCGAAGAAGCCCTGCGCGAGGTGCAAAAAGCAGCATGATGCGTATAATTTCAATTTTATGCGGCGTAATTTTGATCGCCACGCCAACATTCGCCTCTAGTGAGTATGTTGATGTTTCCGCTGGCGAGCACAAAGATTTTTCCCGGATTGTTATCGAGAAAGGTGTCTCCACCGAAGATATAGACCGCAATGGCAACCTCATTCGAATAAACGGCGTCGATCCCTCAATAAAATTTGGGTTTCAACAAATCAACGATAAGCAAAAAGCCTATCGTGTTGCAGCCGCACGAGCGATTTCGGTGGGATCCAAAAGCGCAATTGAAATAACGCTCCGTTGTGCCTGCGAAGTTCGCACGTCAACCCTGAGCAACGGAAAATTTGTTCTTGATATCTTTGATGCCGCTCCCGCTCCACTCACCCCCGTGAGCACACCGATTAGAGAGGCGCCCAAGCCCATACAAAAACCTAACCAAACTATCGTCACTAAAGAGGACAGGTTATCTGTTGAACAAGCACACAAACAGATGGTTGAGCTTTTAAAGCAGGCGGCGCGCGAAGGTTTGGTGACCATAAAAGATGGTGATAAGGGCGCAGCCACGAAAACCCTGGCTACGGCCCCGGTGCCTCTAACTGAGCGTGAAACGCCTAATACAACCGAGCCTTCTTTTGAAACAGCTGCAATCACGGACATTCCGGACACGAAACCAACCATTCCAGTTGAGCATACGCCGGAAGAGTCTACAGCGACGCAACCAACCGCTAAATGTCTTGCCGACGCAGCATTCTTGATTGATGCAGAAGAGTTTGAAAAAGATCCGCTGGTTAGCATAGCAGACCTTCAAGCCACACTTGCTGATCCAGATCCAGCGGAGGCAAAAAAATCCGTGCATGCCCTTGCTCGGGGATATCTCTCAATTGGGTTTGGCGAGGAAGCTTTATCACTCCTCAACGACTACGATGAGGCTGATACGTTGATAGCGGACATGTCGCGCATTGTTGCTGAACGTCCTCTGCAAAAAAACAGCCGGTTGCTAAATTCGGCCAATTGCGATGGCGCCCATGCATTGTGGCAAGCATTGGCAAGCAATCCAACGGCCGCATCCTCTTTGTATAAACGCTCAAATGGCGCCCTGACCTCCCTGCCCAGCCGGTTGAAACTCATGCTGGCCACACGGCTTGCAATGAAAATGATGGAAGCAGGCGACTGGACGTCAACCCAGCAACTTGCTGATCTGATGAGCGCAGAGCAAGAAACGCCATCGCGCGAGCTTGAGTATATTCTCGCTCGTATTGAACAAAATAATGGTGAGAATGAAACCTCACGCGATGCTCTCTTGAAGATTGCAAAAAATAACTCAGAGACAGCTGACGAGGCGCTCCTGGCCCTCGCGGAATCATACCTAAAGAATAACGAAACACCCCATGATGGTTTCACTGAAGATATAGGCGCCTTAGCAAAAGTTCACGCCTCAACCAAAGCAACTCTTGCCGAAGCCATTGCTTGGGCTAATGTTGGCAATATTGATGCTGCGCTGATGTTGTTTGAACGCGTAGCGGAAACTTCTCCGGAAGATTTGTCGCTGGTTAGAACCATGGCGCAGGCCGCCTTTGATAAGGCTTTTTCCAGCGAGGATAATCTATTGCAACTGGCCGCGCTTGATTCCTATCTCGCTCATCAAGACTGGCTGCAGCTCGACCTAAGCAATCATGTCTTACGCGATCGTATCGCAATTGTCGCTCGCCATGTCGGCTTACCAAATATCACAATTGCATTGATGGCGAACACCCCCGACAGCGCCGATATAGAAATTCTTCGAGAAAAAACAGCTGCCGCTCTTGAAGCCGGCGACACAAAAATGGCGATCCAAACTGCCGCTCCCCACACCGAGGATGCGTTCTTCGGTGAGATGATTGTTAAAGCAAAACTGCAGGAAAGAAGTTACCATGAGGCGCTAGCCAGCGCTGCAACACTTCAAGATGAGAACAAAAGAGCGTCTTTGACCGGACGTGCTGCATGGCTTGCCCGCTCATGGCGCAGTGTTGTCAGTGGGTTCCGCACTCTGGATCCAAATCTTCTCACGGAAGATACAGCGTTCTACTTTGCCCTCGCGAGTTATATGGCAAATGAAACCTCTATTCCTTCAACGATAGACGCAGTTCTGTCTAAGGAAAAGAACGTTCTCGCCTCAGGGATTAAACATTTTTTTGAAACGACGCCGCAAGGAACACCGCTTCAACGAGGGCGAAGCCACGTTGAACGGGCGCGCGAGGAAATTTTGATGATAGAGGAGGTTCTGAGCGATGGATAACGCTGGATATGTAGCCCTATCTCGGCAATCGGGGTTGATGCGTGAGCTCAATACGATTGCAAACAACATTGCCAATATCAACACCAACGGCTTCCGTCGTGAGGGTGCTGTTTTCGCCGAACACTTTGAATCTCTGCAAGGTGG
>JAJFMM010000136.1 GCA_021772165.1 Chlamydiota bacterium
CGCTAGGCTGCAGCCGCCATTTGGATTCGGATCGATGACGGTTTTTCCCGGATTGAGAATCTTCGCGGTTTCAGCCATGAAGCGCACTGCGGGAAAGAGGATCGTCTCCTGTGGGGCGGCCAGAGCTGATTTGGCAAGGCCGTAGGAGTCTCCGACAAAATCAGCGACAGTCATGGCTATATCTGCATGCACGTAGGAGTGCGCTAGGATCACAGCGTTTTTTTCAGCCTTGAGCTCGAGGACTCGGTTAACGAGGGGGGCTAGTTTAAAGCAGCGCTCGAGAGTGTAGGTGCAAACAGAATGACCGACATCGATGTTTTTTAACTTTTCGTAGAGCTCAAAGGGAGTCATGCTTTTCGATCCAGGTAGGCTTGTAAAAGGAGTGTTGCAGAGACGGAGTCGATCGCTTTGCTGCGCTCTTTTCGGTTGAGCGCCATCTCTTTCAAAGCGCGGTCAGCTTGAGCGCTGGTGAGGCGCTCGTCGACGCTTTCGACCTTAAGGCCCGAGGCTGTGCGAAGTACTTCCGCAAATTTTTCAGTGAGCTCAGCCATCTCTCCTCGCGTTCCATTCATAAGAAGAGGGAGGCCGACGAGGATCGTTCCAAGGTCGGTTTTGTAAGAGGAGAGTGCATCGAGCACATTTTTTGCACTGGCTTGTAGATTTTTCCCGGCAAGAACCTTCTTCAGAGGAAGAGCAATGGAGGCGCCTCCGTCAGAGATTGCTAGGCCGATCCTTTTTTTGCCGTAATCAACCGCCGCGATGCGCCGCATGAGGAGCTCCTCCCGATGCGTTCGCCCGCGATGCGAGAAGGCATGCTTGCACGAACTGGGTGAAAAGCGGATGGGGCGAGACAGGCTTCGACTTGAATTCCGGATGGAACTGAACGCCTAGCATCCAGGGATGGTCGGCTATCTCAGAAATTTCGCAAAGATTCTCTTTTTCAAAGACGCCGGTAAATCGCATACCTTTCTCTTCAAAGGCGCTCTTATAGTCGTTGTTGAATTCATAGCGGTGGCGATGTCTCTCTGAGATCAGTTTCTTTCCATAGGCCTCAAAAGCGAGCGACTTCTCCAGCAGATTGCAAGGGTAGGCGCCGAGGCGCATCGTTCCGCCGAGATTCTTGATCTTACGCTGTTCGCTGAGCATGGAGATGATCGGATGCTCTGTGTTGGGATCGACTTCTGTCGAATGGGCGCCATCGAGCTTGAGGACATTTCTCGCAAATTCGACGAGCATGACTTGCATGCCTAGGCAGATGCCGAAGTAGGGGATCTTATTTTCGCGGCAGTAGCGCGCAGCTAAGATCTTGCCTTCCCAGCCTCTTTCGCCAAATCCACCGGGCACGAGATAGCCGTCGCAGCCCTCGATTCCCTTCTCGATTGCATCCGACTCAAAGCGGATGATCTCGAGGCTGGTCTCGTTGGCAATGGCTCCGTGGTAAAGAGATTCAAAGACCGATTTATAGGCGTCCTGATGATCCATGTACTTGCCGACGATTCCGATACGCACGGGAGGCTGTTTCGGATTGAGTACGACATGGAGCATCTTTTTCCATTCGGTCAGATCGGACGGCGGAGCCTTCAGATCGAGCATGCGACAGATCATATCATCGATCTTCTGATTGTGCAGGTCGACGGGCACTTCATAGATGCTCTGTTCAACATCTTTTTCGTCGATCACAGCTTCTTGCGGCACGCTGCAGAAGAGAGAGATCTTTGCCTTGAGCTCTTCCGCGAGAGGTTTTTCACAGCGGCAGAGAATCATGTCAGGCATAATGCCGATTTCGCGCAGGACTTGGACAGAGTGTTGCGTCGGTTTCGTCTTCACCTCTCCTGCGGCCTTGAGATAGGGGACATAGGTGAGGTGGATGTTGATGCAATCTTTGGGACGCTCGTAGCGGAACTGACGGATCGCTTCCATGAAGGGCAGCGATTCGATGTCACCGACGGTACCACCGATTTCTACCAGAACGACCTGCGTTCCTTCTTCCTGTTTAGCGCAGGTGAGGATACGCGATTTGATCTCATCGGTGATATGAGGGATGACCTGTACGGTTTTGCCGAGATAGTCGCCTCTTCTCTCTCTCTTGATCACAGTGTCGTAGATCTGGCCGGAGGTCGCGTTGGATACGCGGCTTAAAGAGGCTTTTGTGAAGCGGTAGTAGTGGCCGAGGTCGAGATCCGTCTCGCCACCATCGTCGGTCACATAGACCTCACCATGCTGAAAAGGGTTCATCGTGCCCGGATCGACATTGAGATAGGGGTCGAACTTGAGCATTGCAATTTTTAGGCCGCGACCTTCTAAGAGCTGTCCAATAGAGGCAGAGGTTAGACCTTTGCCGAGCGAGGAAACAACGCCGCCGGTGATAAAGATATATTTGATTGACATAGTAGCCATTTTTCCAGTTTGGCGAGATCTTCGGGGGTGTCTACCCCGAGAGCGTCGTCTTCTACAAGAGCGACTTTGATCCGGTAGCCGAGTTCAATGAACTTCAATTGTTCCAGATCTTCTGACTGTTGTAAATCAGTATCTTTCAGGGAAGCGATCTTTAAAAGGAAAGAGGTTCTATAGCCGTAAAGGCCGATATGCTGGTAGCCGCCCCAGCCGCTTTTCGTATAGGGGATAGGCGCCCTGCTGAAGTAAAGAGCCTCATTCTTCTGTCCCATCACACATTTGACGACGTGAGGGGAGAGGAACTCCTCCCGACTTTGGATGGGACGAGCCGCTGTTGCGATCTCAGCGCTAGGGTCATCCAGGAGCATTTCGGCGATCGAATCGAGGGTGGCAGGGGAGGTGCAAGGGTGATCACCCTGGAGATTGATCACATGAGAGGCTTCTTGCAGATGGGGATATCTCTTGAGAGCATCCGCGAGGCGCTCAGTTCCATTTTTGCACTTTTTCGACGTCTTGAGAACCTCAGCACCAAAAGAGAGTGCATGATCTCGAATCCTCTCATCATCAGTAGCGATGTAGAGTTGGTCGATGCGCTTCGATTCTTTTGCGCACGCATACGTTCTCTCAAGGATGGTTTTTCCATCAGCCTTTACCAAAAGCTTTCCGGGGAAGCGACTGCTTTCGAAACGTGCTGGAATAATGCAGATGATCATTCAAGAAATAGTAGCGCTTTCTCTCCATTTTTTCAAGAATATCCCCCATATTACTGCACAGCAAATAGTCAGTTTTTCTCCTTACTAAATTCAGGAGCGATCATTGCTATTGATTTAACCTTTCAGTTCTTGTTGAATATGAAAAAATTAAATTACGTTTAAACTAAGCGAGACAAAACAATCGTTTACATTGAATTATGGGAGTTGGGATCGTTACAATACTCTTTAAATAAATTGTCATGAGGCAGCTGATCGGGTGCCTGCTGAGCGTCGACTTCATTGACAATATGAAAGGAGGTAATCAATGACAATTCGCCCTACATCTGTAGAGGAAAGAAGTTTTTCGCCAGTTGTAGATGAAGTAACGGAGACAACTCCTCCAGAGGAGGGGGCTCCAGCAGAAAATTCTTCACTACAAACAGATTTATCCTCAAGAAATATTCATCAATCCTTAACGCCTACTTGTCAAGAACTCCTCATAAGTGAGATGTTTGATGCAACAGTGTTTCGTGCAGCAATTGAGGCTGCTAAAAATGAAGGAAGAGAGGAGGATATATCAAATGAAACATTTGGGACGCGATTTTCGCGATGGTATGGTCCTTATGTGCACACATATCCAGAAGAAGAGTATACAACGATGAGAAAATTTCTCACTGAGGATATGCTTGGTGGGTTCGCTTTAAATGACGGAGATGTCATATCAGTGTTTAAACATCCCAAAAGTCCCCACAGAAAGCTCTTAAAGTCACTGATTCCAATGGCAATTGATGAAGGTGGCCGACGGTTAGATTGCTTTCGGGAGGCTTTGCCTGTTATGTATTCGCAGTTTGGCTTTGTCCCGGTCGCTAAAATGAAATTCGATCCAAATTTCGCACCTCCTGACTGGAATTATGAGCGTGATTTACAACCGGATATTGTATTTATGGTGTATGATAGCCAGTCGCCTTTCACTGCGATGGAACCAAAAGATCAGAAAAAACAGATTCCTCTAGCAATTCAAGGTCTCCCATACTCCTCATATGATGAGGCGCAAATAAAACAAAAACAGGCACAAAATTAGGAGTTTTTATGATAGTCGTTAACCCATCAAATGGATTTGACCCTACTAAGGACGTGAATGCTTTAGAAGCTAGTTCATTTAAACCCGAAACTAACAAAACAAAGGAAGGTTCTGTTACCGAACAAAAAACAGAAGAAACCTTTAAGAAAACAATTGCAGAAAACGAACCAAATGATATGCGGGAATGTTGCATTCAACTTATCATGGAACAAAAAGGAGTTACCAGAGAAGTTGCTGAAGCTGAATACGACTTCTTTTCGTAATTAGCGTTTCTTTAGATAGAAATCTAAGTAGCACCGCAAGGATTTGCGGTGCTATTGTCCCAATCCACTCCTCGTTCTGAACAAAACCAATCCTTTCTTACGAGACTGCGTGTGCTGGGATCCTCTCACCATCGACTAGATGGTGAGGAGCTCGGCTCCATTTTTTCAAGTATTCTCCCTCCATCCCCTCATTGTTTTTCTTGAAGAGAATGAAAGAAAAGCTCAGATTATTTCAGCAATCTATGATTTGCCATATTCCTCATAGAATGAGGCACAAAGCTAGGAGTTTTTATGACACCCGTTAAACCATCAAATGGATTTGAACAAACTCAGGATCTGAAACCTCTGGCAATCTCTTCGGGTGAATCCAAGGCTGACCAATCAAATGAAAATGCTATTTCCGAACAAAAAACAGATAAAGTTTTTAATCAAACGCTTAAGCAATTCGATGCGGAAGCTGAGAGAGAAATTTGCATTAAAATTACCATGGACCAAAAAGAAGTTACTAGAGAAGTAGCTGCAGCTGAATACGATTTCTTTTCGTAATTTGCCCGCCCTTGATGAGACTGTACCGGACTCACAGATTGCTTCAGCAATTCAAGATTTTCCATATTCCTCATAGAATGAGGTGCAAAGCTAGGAGTTTTTATGACACCCATTAAACCATCAAATGGATTTGAACATACTCAGGATGTGAAGCCTCCGCCAACCACTTCAGCTGAGCCTAAGACTGATCAAACAAATGAAAAGACCAGTTCTGAAGAAAAAACAGATAGAGTTTTTAATAAAACAATTGAACAAAACGATGACGATGAGAGACGGGAACTTTGTATTAAATGGATCATGGAAGAAAAGGGAGTTATTCGAGAAGTAGCTGCTGCTGAATTCGATTTTCTTAATTAGCATTTCTTTAGATAGAAATCTAAGTAGCCCGCGAGGATTTGCGGTGCTATGGTCCCAATCTATTTCCCATTCTGAACAAAAAACAATCCTTTAGATCTCGTCGCCATTTTTTCAAGTGGATAGAATTTGCTTTGCTTGCTAGTCTGTTTAGTTTGGAGTTTGTATGACAAAGCGTCGAGTTTGTTTGAATATGATTGTGAGAGATGAATCGAAGGTGATTCAGCGGTGTCTGGATTCACTCAAGAGTTTCATCGATTACTGGGTGATCGTCGATACGGGATCGACGGATGGAACGCAGGCACTTGTTGAGGAAGCTCTGCAAGGAGTTCCTGGAGAGCTGCATGAACTGCCTTGGGTGGATTTCTCCTATTGTCGTAACCAAGCGCTAGATCTCGCAAAGGGCAAGGGAGACTTTCTTCTCTTCATCGATGCAGATGAGATCTTCGTTCCTGATGAGAGCGGGTTTACTTGGCCTCTTTTTGATAAGCATTGCTATTTCGCCACATTCGTTCTGGAGACAGGGTCGATGATCCAGCGCATTTTTCTAGCCAATGCGCATCTAAAATGGAGATGGAAGGGTGTTTTGCATGAAGAGCTTACGACAGAGACCCCTCGATCGGGCGGCGTTCTGGAAAAAGCTAAAATCAGGGTCATTCAAGACGGTCGTCGATCGCTCGATCCGGACAAGCACTTGAAGGATGCAGAGCTTTTGAGAAAAGAGCATGAACGAGAGCCTGAAAGCAGCAGAACGCTCTTTTATCTTGCACTAACGTATGAGATGGCAAAGAAGAAAGAGCTGGCTCTCGATGCGTACCGAAAAAGAGCGAAAATGGACGGCTGGAGCGAAGAGATCTACCATTCACTCTATCGCACAGCTGTGCTCGAAGGAGAGATGAATCTGTCGGCGATAGGAAGTTATTGCAAAGCGTATACGGAAAGGCCGAATAGAGCAGAGCCACTTTTTTTGCTCGGAAAGAGCCTGGTCGATGGTAATCAACCTTTTTTAGCCTACCTATTAACCTCTTTTGCATTGCAGCTGCCACTGCCCAAAGATCGCACTTTTGTTGAAGAAGATGTCTATGATTACAAACTCCTGACGCAAAAGGCAGATGCCGCGACTCTGCTCGGTCGCTATAAGGAAGCTGCGACGATTCTACGAGAATCCCTAACGCGATCCTTGATGCCAATAGAGACGAGGGAAAAAGTGAAGAGGGCTCTTAATCTAATGCCTAATTAATATTATGAATTCCTATACCAATCGATTTTAAGACTTGATCGTAAACAGATCCCTGGAGAAAATTTAAGACTCTTGTAAGAGGAGTTTATGGTTAGCGTCTTTCAAATATTTTCCATCGGCATCGGCCCGTCCAGTTCTCACACGGTAGGTCCTATGCGCGCGGCAAGGCGCTTTCTGGTCGAGCTATTTGAGAGAGAATTCCTCGAAGATGTAGCTCGCATCGAAACGGAGCTCTTCGGCTCTCTTGCGATGACAGGAAAAGGACACGCAACCGACCTGGCTATTTTGCTGGGACTCGAAGGCGAGACGCCGGAAGGGGTCGATCCTGCCCACGCAGAGTCCAGACGAAATGCGCTCAACGTCCCGAGTTTGATCCACCTCATGGGTCGCTATCCGATCGACTTCGATCCTCAGAAAGATATCCTCTTTCACATGAGCAAAAGGCTGCGCTACCACTCCAACGCTATGAGGATGACAGCGTATAATCTAAAGGGCAAAAAGATCTACTCCCAGGTCTACTACTCTGTCGGAGGTGGATTCGTTCTCGACCATCCGGAAGCCAAGCAGGGGAGATCCTCAACTGAATGGGCTGTTCCCTATCCTTTCAAGACGGCATCTGAGCTCATGGCACATTGCAAAAATGAGAAGATGGCTGTCTGGGAGCTGGTTTTAGAAAATGAAAAATCGCGGGCCAGCGAACAGGAGATCCGAAAAGGCGTCTTACACATCTGGCAAACGATGCAGAATTGCGTTGCACGAGGTTTGCAAAACGAGGGTGAGATTCCAGGTGGCCTCAAAGTAAAACGCCGCGCACGCGATCTCTTTGAGCAGCTGCAGCACTCGGATGTTACTCTTGCGGAAGACCCCACACTTGTGATGGAGTGGATCAGTCTTTTTGCGCTGGCCGTTAAAGAAGAAAATGCCGTGGGCGGCCGCGTCGTAACAGCTCCGACCAATGGCGCAGCCGGCATCATTCCCGCAGTGCTCCACTATGCAGATAAATTCCTGCCCTATTTCGATGAAGATGATGTCGTCATCTTTATGCTCACGGCAGCCGCTATCGCCATTCTCTATAAAGAGGGCGCTTCTCTTTCTGCAGCTGAGATGGGCTGTCAGGGAGAAGTGGGCGTCGCTTGCTCGATGGCCGCAGGCGCGCTCGCTGCCGTTTTAGGTGGGAGCAACGAGCAGATCGAAAATGCCGCTGAAATCGGTATGGAGCACAATCTCGGCCTAACTTGCGATCCCGTAGGCGGGCTCGTGCAGATCCCCTGTATTGAGCGCAATACGATGGGGGCTCTCAAGGCCGTTAATGCGGCCAAACTCGCTCTTCGCGCGGATGGAAAAAGCCACTGCGTTTCTCTCGATGCCGTCATCCGCGCAATGCGAGAGACGGGCGAAAATATGAAGAGCGTCTATAAAGAAACTTCTTTAGGCGGTCTAGCTCTTCAAGTCTCTGTTGCTGTTCCCGCTTGTTAATTAAATTATTTGTTCGTATTGACAATAATCTTAATTATGTCTTAAACTATAGGCCGATTTTAACAAAATAGGTCTTTCAGTGATTAGTACAAACGTAGATAGAGCACGTCCTGCAGCAGCACCAGCTGAAGATGGCTATGTTCCTCATCCTCCATCAGGTGCAGAGAGAGTTCTAGGTTCTACGTCTTCTCTTCTAAATACTACGGACAGACTTCTTTCCCTGATTTGTATGGAAAAGCAAATTATGGTCGGAGGCACGAGAGGACTGTGTATTAGACGAACTTGTGCTAAAGTCGACGACCTATGGAAAAATTACGTAAATGATGGATCCTTTCATACAGAAATGGGAACGCTCATCTCTCCTAAAGCAGTGCAGCAATACGGAGAATCCGGTGACCTTGAGCGTCTTGTTGAGCGTGTTAAACTAGACGTACGTTCTCTTGCCACCTCTCCTTTTAGGAAATCTGATAAAGGGTTAGAGGGTCCTACCCTTCTCACGGCTTATTCTCCGGATGCTTTCTCTGGTGTCATGGAATCCTATGTGATGAAGTGGACAAATTGGTCTGAGATTTGTGGTAATGCTCTTTACAAGGCTTTTGGAAATTGCTTTTCTGATGGTTTTTGTGGTTTTCTCGCCCCCGATGCTACCGGCCATGATCTAGAAAAAGGTGTACGACAAACCGTAGAAGCAGATTTAGAAGAGATTGCTCCCGATGATTTAGAGGCTCTTAGAGAAAATTTTGGAGCCATTCCTTCTGCCATTAATCCTGATATGCAGCTCCATGGCGAGCAGATCATGCTCTCTGAAAGAATTTCAGGTGAAAATCTCTTCGACTTTGCCAAAACGAAATACGCTGATCTTTCAGATGGGCAAAAAAATAAATTCTTCTCACGTTTGGGTCGCTTGGCTATGCTTGATCTAATGATGGGGAACCATGACCGGCTTTTAGGAGTTGATTTCGATGACGGAAAATATACTCTAGACACCCGTGAAGCCAATCTCGGTAATGCTATGATCGTAGAAGCAGAAGCTGGCCCAGTTGTCCATGCTATCGATAATGCAATCAACACCGACCTGATTCATGACGATGAAAAAAACAGAGCGTATCTCGCATTTCTAGCGGAGCTTTTTTCCGATGAAAAGGCCTTTGAAACGATGGTTGAAAAGATGTGCGGATCGCTCACCTCAGCTACAAATGATGTTATGCTGAACGATTACAAAAATTGGAAAGAGATCTCAGACCAATTAAAACCCTTTAGAGAAGATCTGAACTCAGAGGCAGCTAAAGCTGCTATTCTTCATGGATTTAAGAAGATGGAGCATTTGCTTTGCCATCAACTGATCCCTGCATGGAATGGTCCCGCAGGTGAATCTTTGAAGGAAAAATTAAGTAACATTTACCCAGAACTGACTCCTGCAATTTCAGAGCGTCTGCAGCTTTTTCTAGCTGTCAGATCGAATGCTGGAGCTTTTTCAATCAATGAGGCTATATGATTAGACCTGAATCTCCGTTCTCTTCCGAATTGAGGATACAATACTCCCCACAAGGCTCGCTTGCCCCCGATACAACAATGCAATGGCTAAATCAGGTTCGTTTTTTTTCTGGGAATAGTTCAGCAGAATGCCTAAAATCGTTGGAAGAACTCTTGTCAGTTCGCTACCAAGATACAAGAATTCACCCACTCTACCAACTGCTTGACGGTTCTGGGGGAGAAATCAGCGCATTGCATGGAAAAATCCATGAGGTGGCCAAAATGATCCTGGCAGAAAATTTTCCTGGGGAAAGATTAGATTCACCTGTACAGAGGGATCTTGAATCACCCGCAATGCCGGAGGGTTTTGAAGCGTCAGAAATGTACATATACCCCACGACGCCTGAAATGCAGCCATCATCTCCTCTGCCCTTCGGAACCCCCGAAAAGCCTTCTCCCACCGAGCTGGAGATTTAAAATTGATCAGCCCCTATATCTCCGGATAGAGGGGCTGATCAACCATTGAGATTATTTGCCTTTTGCAGCAGGATGGAACCTTGTAGCTAAACAAGGTTTTTTATGCTGAGTGCCCTGCAGCAAAAGCGTCTTTCGTACAAACCATCCGTACCGCCTCTATTGAACGACTTATCTGCCGTTTCACTCGAACCGGACGGTCCCTCCAATTTGCCCGACAAGCTCTGTAAGATCTTTGTTAAAACGCACGATCTCCACAAGCACACGATCAAAAAGAGCCGTAAAGTAGATGGGCGCAAGCTAATCGTCGGTGCACTCTTCTCCGGAGGCCAAGCTCCCGGCGGCCATAACGTGCTAGCAGGTCTCTTTGACGGTATTACCCAGATTCACCCCCATTCCCGTCTCATCGGTTTCATCGATGGAGCCGGCGGTCTGATAGAGAACAAGTGCAAGACGCTCGATGCGGCTGCCATCGACTCGGTGCGCAATCAGGGTGGCTTTGATCTGATCGGTGCGAGCCGCATCAAGATCGAAACAGAGGAGCAGTTCGAAGCGGCGGAGAAAACGGTCAGAGAACAGCGCCTCGATGCTCTTGTGATCATCGGAGGCGACGATTCGAATACCAATGCGGCCTTTCTCGCTGAGTTCTTCGCAGCAAAGGGACTCTCCATTTCTGTCATCGGAGTGCCCAAGACAATCGACGCCGATCTAAGAAGCGACGAGATCGAGATCTCTTTTGGATTCGATAGCGCTTGTAAAACCTATTCTGAGATGATCGGCAATATCGAGCGCGATGCTCTCTCTTCGAAGAAGTATTACCATTTCATCAAGCTGATGGGACGCTCAGCGTCGCATATCGCCTTGGAGTGCGCCCTTGCGACCTGTCCGAATTTGACGCTCATTTCTGAGGAAAAGAGAGGTCTGGCTCAGATCGTCAAAGAGATTGCTGACCTGATCGAGGAGCGCAAGAAGCTCGGTAAAAACTATGGAGTGATTCTGCTGCCGGAGGGGCTCATCGAGTTCATACCGGAAATCAAGGAGCTAATCACTCTGCTCAATCAGATTCTGGCTAAAGAGACCGATACTGATGCGGCGGTCAAACAGCTCGGCGAGGAGCAAAAAGCAGTCTTCTTCTCTCTGCCGGAAAAAATCCAGCAGCAGCTTCTCTCCGAAAGAGATCCTCACGGCAACGTTCAGGTTGCGAAGATCGAAACGGAGCTCTTTCTCATCGAGCTTGTGGGGAAGGAATTAGAACAGCGCAATCTGAAATTCAACCCTGTCCATCACTACTTTGGCTACGAGGGCAGAGCTTGTCTACCATCTAACTTCGATGCGAACTACTGCTATGCGCTGGGGAAATTTGGAGCTCTGGTGGCTCGAGAAAAAGTAACGGGTGTGATCCTGGCAATACAGCATGTGAGCCGTTCTCTCGCTGAGTGGGAGCTTACTGCTGTGCCCATTGTTTCTCTCATGGACTTTGAAATGCGAGCCGGCAAGGAAAAGCCGGTGATTGCCAAAGCGCTGGTTGATCTAGAGAGTCCGGCTTATCTCCGTTTTGCACAAAAGAGGGGAGGGTGGAAGTTGGACGATGCCTATCAGATGCCGGGTCCTATGCAGTTCTTTGGAGATGCCGAGATCACAGATTCAGCTCCTCTTACACTGAAATAACAGATTTATCCTGCCGACGCGCGTATGCGCGTCGATCTTGCCGCCGAAGGCGATCCTGTAGCTGCGTTAGCAGCCATCCTGTTCAAGGATTTTAGAAACACCTGTGTTTGTCTCTGAAGGGAAAAAACAAGATCGTCTCCGCCGATACAGGATCCGCTGCGCGGGCAGGATCGTCGCGCATACGCGCGGCGGCAGGATGAATTGTAACCTGTTACTTTTTGGAGACGAGGTCGATTTTTTTCCACGCGCCTTGCTTGAGCCTCAGCCCATACACTAAGCAGGCGATCAGACTATAGATAAAGGCCATCGCCCAAGCGTACTCCACAGAGAGTACGTTGCGAACCACAATCACATACACCGGCAGAAGCAGCGCGATCCAGACTGTCGAAGAGCCCGCAATCAGAAGAAACAGCGTATCTCCCGCCGCACTCAAAAGTCCTGAAAAGATCCATCGAATGCCCTCGAAAAAGATGTAGATGAAGGCAAAGGCCATGCAGAGCCGCAAAGACTCCATCATAACAGGATCGAGGCCGCTATCGGCGGTAAGCGTATCGAAAAAGAGTAGGTTCACCAGCCCTTTCGGCGAGGCAAAAAAGAGAACGGCGATCGACAGGCTGAAAATAAGCTGCATAAACAGGGCAGAGCGCAGCGTGTGATAGACCAGAGAGATCCTCTTTGAGCCGATGAAATTGCCCGCTACGGTAGAGACGGATTTACTCAGGCCGTCAAAGAAGAAAGAAAAGAGGATGATCAGGCTCTGGCAGATGCTCGAGATGGTGATGTGCGTCTTGCTCATCGAGGTCATCATCCAGTAAAAAACGGCCCAACCAAAAATCTCCAATCCATAAAAGACTCCCTGAGGAAAGCCGACGCGTAGGCACTTTCTGAACTCGGAGAGGTTGAGTTTCCACTGATTCGTGCCAAAGGCATTTCGATTCTTCTGCCTGAAAAAAATCATTGCGAGCATCACCGTCTGGAAAACAGAGCCCAGAGAGGTCGCAATCGCAGCTCCTTTAATCCCCATCTCGGGAATGTAGGGAGGAAAGCCAAAGATAAAGAGCCAGTCGAGGCCGGTATTGAGGAGATTGGCGATGATCGAGAGCAGGATCAGGATCTTCGTTTTGCCCTGCCCAATGAGAAAGCCTCCAAAGGCTGCCATCATCGCATAGCTCGGTCCGAAAAGCAGCAGCCAGCGGAAGTAGGTCGCTTCTAACTCGACGTTGGGATCGCCCGCAAAGACGTAGGGAGCTCCGAGGGCAAGAGGAAGAAAGATCGCATAGGTAAAGAGGGAAAACCAGATCATTTGCCAGACCGGCACGCCGAGTCTCTCTTTAAATCCAGCTCCATTGTACTGCGCGACAAAGACCTCCGACATCGCGGCGATCATGGCGACGCCTCCGATCAGCGCCCACGCGAGCGTTCCGGCATTCACCGAGGCATTCAGAGCGTCGAGAGAATAGCGCGCAAGAAAGAGCCTGTCTGTGAAAATCATCATCAGAGAAGCAAAGGAGGAGATCATTAGAGGAAAGGAAATTGAGAAGAGTTCTCGAACACTTCCTTCAGGGTAACGGGTCAATCCAGAGTTCATAAGGATTCATAGTAGCAGAGTGTCTCTTTTCTTGCGCTTGTTTTTAGTGTAGATTGTTTTATTGTTCACTTAAGTGTTAATATTTAGATTTCCGTTGTTATTAATAAGTTGCTTTAGTAATTTAGGGTTATATTAAATTGTGCTGAAAATGGGCTTTGAGAATCCAGAGCAAGTAAAAGGTCGTTATATCAATCCGCATACGGAAGATATAAAGAGGACCCTGTGGGATTTTGCACTTTGGCAATCCGGATTCTATAATGAACCTGCGCGTTGCTTAAAGCCTCCCGAGGGGTTTTTCTATCCGGCAAGGCCCGCTGACTACGATCCAACGCACCCGACAAAAGCTGTCTGGCTGGGACACAGCACCTATCTCGTTGAGGTTCACGGACTCTCCTTTTTGACCGATCCTCTCTTCAGCGCTCACTGCTCACCGATTCCCTTTCGCGCACTCAAGAGACGGCATCCGGCGCCTCTTTCTGTGAATGAGTTGCCGGAGGTTCATTTTGTTCTCCTAAGCCATAATCATTACGATCATCTCGATGCGAAGAGCATACGGGATTTGCATAGGCGTTTTCCCGAACTGATTTTTATCGTGCCGAAAGGTGTAAAGCGCTGGTTTACAAAGCGCGGTATCAAGAAAGTCGTTGAGTTGGATTGGGGCGGCTCTTTGAAAAAGGGGGGGCTCTCGATCACCGCTGTTCCGGCGCAGCACTTTTCCGGCAGAAGCTTCTGGGATAAGAATCGGACTCTTTGGTGTGGCTATGTCGTCGAGCACAAAGGCAAGAGATTCTATTTTGCGGGTGATACGGGATACAACCCTATTCAGTTCAAGCAGATTGGCGAGGCCTGGGGCCATATCGATCTGAGCCTAATACCGATCGGGACCTATGTTCCCAAGGAATTCATGCAGGCGGTACACATCAGTCCGGAAGAGGCGGTGAAGATCCACCGCGA
>JAJFMM010000137.1 GCA_021772165.1 Chlamydiota bacterium
CTTTGTAGAGAAACTGCAGACCAATTCGCAGCAGCGCATCGAGACGAATAAGCACTACCAGAATTTCCTCACTGAACTACAAAAACAGAATTTCGATTCGGATCCGATTGAACTATTTGGCCAGAGCGACCTGCAACTGACAGAAGCCTTTAACATCATGAAGGATCTGATCTTTCTGCATCAGCAGCCAAGCGACATCAAAATCGCATCTTAGAGACTTTCTAAGTTCAGCGTCTTTGCTGTTTCAGCACGAACCTGTTGGCACAACTTCTCATTTTCGATGAGAGATTCGCCATAAGATGGAATGATCTCTTTTAACTTAGGCAACCACTCCTCGTCCGTCAGTTTATCTGCAAAGCATTTTTCAAGAAGATCTACCATGATAAAAACTGCCGTAGAAGCACCCGGAGAAGCACCCAGAAGACCTACGAGCGAATGATCCTCTGTGTAGATCAACTCCGTTCCGAATTGCAAATAAGCACCTCGCTTAGGATCCGGCTTGATAATCTGAACACGCTGTCCCGCGACTTCCAGCTCCCAATCTTCTGGCTTTGCGTTCGGATAGAATTCTTGCAAAGTTGCAAAGCGATGTTTTGATGACTGAAGCACCTGACCAATCAAATATTTCGTCAGAGCCATGTTATCTCGAGCAACAGCCAACAAAGACTTAATATTATCGAGTCTTATAGAACGGAAAAAATCCAATAAGGAGCCATTCTTGAGAAACTTGGTAGAAAATCCAGCGTAGGGACCAAAGAGAATAGAGCGCTTTCCCTCAACGACTCTCGTATCCAGATGAGGTACAGACATGGGAGGAGATCCGACAGAAGCCTTCCCATACACTTTTGCATGGTGATTCTTGCTAACCGTAGGCTCGTCACACCGAAGCCAAACACCACTCACGGGAAACCCCGCATACTTTTTTACTTCCGGTATGCCAGACTTTTGCAGCAGAGAAAGAGTTCCTCCGCCAGCACCCAGAAAAACAAATTTGGCGCTTACGGATCGGACCTCTCCACTCTTTGTATCTTTAACCTTAAGATGCCAGAGCCCATCTGATTTTCGTTTAATATTTACAACCCGGTGCGAGTAGTGCGTTTTAAAACTTTCCGCATTGCTGAGATGAGTTAAGAGAGTGCGCGTGAGAGCTCCATAGTCTACATCCGCTCCGGTGATGATTCGAGTCGCCGCCACCTTTTCATGAGGGTCTCTTCCCTCCATAACAAGTGGAGCCCATTTGCTTAAAGTATTCCTATCCTCGGTATACTCCATCCCATGATAGCAGTGATGAGCTGTCAAGGCCTCAAACCGTTTTTTAAGAAACTGGGCATTTTTATCCCCGGTAACAAAACTCATATGAGGAACTGGATGAATGAAACTCTGAGGATCTTGAATGGCTCCATTCTTAACTAGATAAGACCAGAGCTGCCGCGACAGATCAAATTCCACATTCACATCCAGAGCCTTGGAAATGTCAATGCTCCCATCTTTAAGCTCAGGGGTGTAATTTAGCTCGCAATTAGCCGCGTGTCCGGTTCCTGCGTTATTCCACGCGTTGGAACTCTCCAATCCCGCCCCGTCCAGTAATTCGAACATCTCGATGCTAAGAGAAGGGCTTAGCTCTTTCAAAAACACACCCAGCGTGGCACTCATGATGCCGGCGCCAACAAGAATCACATCCACTTGATGGGTATTCGTCATCATTTACTCCTGAATGTGAAGGGAACTACAGCTTCGAGCTCAAGAACTATATAGACGCGACACCAAGGATCATTTCCAATCAGTTTCCATGAATGGCCACTACCGGTTGTATCTTCTGCTAACAAAATATCGCCCGGCGAAATCTTAAAATGATCTCCTCCACGCGTCTGGAAATCTAAAATACCTTTTAAAGTAACGACGAGTTGTCGAACGGGTGCGTTGTGCCATTCAAAGGCTCCCCCGGAGGCCGTCTCTTGAAACGAGACTTTTGAGACAGGTAGCGCTCCACTGAGAAGATCGCCATGAATGCCTGATTTAAGTTCAATTAAACCCTCTTCAAATTGGGAGTTTTTCTCCTTATCTGTCCAAATGCGTATACACCGAATCATTCAGTCCCCGTCTATAAGAGGGAACATAGGCTCAAGATAAGTTCAAAGTCAAGATCGAGGAAAACCACTAAGAGAATTGTCCAGCCCTTTTAGAAAAAGGGCTGGAGCGCTATTACACTTTCAAAGACTCAATCGTCCTGAAGAATTCAGCGCATGCATCCAGTTACTCGCCACTGGTCGCTTTCATAAAATCCCATTATAAAATTAAGTTCTACAGAACGGCTAACTCGATAGTAGCTTTTTCTAAGCGCTCAATACGTTTCGAGAGCGAAGGCGAGAGGAAATTGAAGCGCTCATCTCCTTGCTTGTCGATCAATAGATTAGCAATTCTGCCCTGTCCTTTGTGGTAAAGGTTTTGCTGCTGCTCTTTTTTCAATACGTTGAGGGCAACAGAGCAGGCTTCTTCCGGCGATTTCGACACCTTGATTAAACTGTTCAGAGCCAAAGCATCAGAGCGTCCATTGACGATACGATCGATTAGAAAATGAATGAGAAGAGCTGCGCCAAACAGAGCCAAAGAAATAGGCCATGTCATAGGAGCCATCTTGAACAGAACAGCTGCGCTAATCATGACTACTCGGGCAATCAGCTTTAAGAACGAATCATTCGTTTTGATCTGCGTAAGTTCTCGAAGAATCAAAAAGCGCGTTTCCGAGTCCGTGTAGCGCCAGGTATCTGCAGCTAACGCCGTCTCGTTTTGCTGATCTCCGAAAGCACCTAAATCCTGATTGCGGTGAAGATGCTCAAAAGGAACTTGAATCACCGGACGAGTGAAGGAGTAGTCCCCGCCAAAGCTCGCGTAGCTGCATTTCTGTCCTGTATACAGAGCAACATCTCCACCCAGACCAACAGCCTTGACCAGCTCATCGATTTCTTTGACAATGAGCCGCCTTTCGTCAAGCAAGATGACATTATCTACTGCCAGGTTTTCGGAAGAATTGACTTCCCAAGTACCGGAAAAGTAGGGACCGGCTTTTGGCACCGCATAAGAAACAATATCATTGATAGGATTGAGAAGAGAAGTCGCCCCGCCCATGATCCGGCCGAGCATCCCCGGCGATGCTAGAATGACAGACACAATACCTCTTTAAATTTTATTTTAAACAAAACAAACCATCTTATTGACCAAGATAGTAACGAAAGACGCGCTTTAAATATACTTAAAATCTAACTATTAGATTTCAGGATTTTGATAAAAACTCTTCATTGCAACTTATCAGCCGGATCTACAAAATAGATGAACCAATTAAAGAGAAAAAATTATGTCTGTACGAGTTCGTATCGCTCCCTCTCCGACAGGAGATCCTCATGTCGGCACCGCTTATATCGCCCTTTTCAATTTGATTTTTGCACGTCATTTTCAAGGTAAATTTATTTTACGAATTGAAGATACGGATCAGTCGCGCAGTCGCCCCGAATATGAAACAAATATTTTCAAGGCGCTTCACTGGTGCGGAATTGAGTGGGATGAAGGCCCCGATGTAGGTGGACCGTTCGGGCCCTACCGCCAGTCGGAGAGAACAGATCTCTACCGCAAGCACGCCTTTGAGCTCATAGAGAAAGGAAAAGCTTATAAATGCTTTGCCACGCCAAAAGAGCTCTCAGATATGCGCGAAACGGCAGCGGTTGAAGGCAGACGGATCGGCTACGACCGCCGCTACCGCGATCTAACACAGGAAGAGATCAAAGAGCGCGAAGACGCTGGCCAATCCTACGTTGTCCGACTCAAGATGCCTCTAACGGGAGAATGTGTTTACGAAGATGCTGTGAAAGGCCGTATCACGTGTCCTTGGGCTGACGTCGATGATCAGGTGCTGCTCAAATCGGATGGCTTTCCTACCTACCATCTCGCCAACGTCGTCGATGATCGGCTCATGAAAATCTCCCACGTCATTCGCGGCGATGAGTGGATGACCTCCACACCGAAACATATCTATCTCTATGAAGCCTTCGAATGGGAAGCACCTATTTTCATGCACATGCCTCTACTTCTCGGCAAAGATGGAAAAAAACTTTCGAAGAGAAAGAATCCCACCTCGATCTTCTATTTCCGAGACAGCGGTTATCTGCCTGAGGCTCTCGTAAATTTCCTCACGCTGATGGGCTACAGTATGCAGGGCGAACAGGAAAAATATTCCCTCGATGAGATCATCCAGAGCTTCGATGCAAAGCGCATCGGTGTTTCCGGCGCGTTCTTTGATGTACAAAAACTCGAGTGGCTCAATCAGAAAACCCTCATTGAATCGATTCCTGAAGACAAACTGTGGGAAAGACTGCAAGAGTGGCGCTTCAATCCTGCGTTCATGCAAACACTGATGCCTCTTGCACACACAAGGATCAAGACCTTCGGTGAATTCATGCAGCTCTGCGATTTTTTCTTTATCAACGATCTGAAACTGACACCTGAAAAACTTTTACCGAAAGATCTAGTTGCAGAAACTGCTGCGAACATCTTGCAGTGCGTTATCTGGAACCTTGATGCGAAAGAAGATTGGAGCGGAACTGCACTAGAACCTGCGCTGCATGAAATCGCTGAGGTTTTCGGCGTACATTTTAAAAAGGCGCTGATCCCTCTGCTATTTGCTACCATCATGGGCAAACAGCGAGGACCACCGCTATTTGACTCCGTAACGCTACTGGGCAAAGAGCGCACGCGAGTTAGATTGATGCAAGCGATCGAACTGTTAGGAAGCATCTCCAACAAAAAGATGGATCGACTGAAGAAGTGCTGGGAAAAGCGCGACTGTCGAGAAGCTATCTAATGAGAAGCTTCTTCAAGTTCTGTTTCGACGGGGATCTCCTCATGCGACTGTGAAATAACATAGCCGTTATGATTGACCTCGTCGATTCCGCATCCTGAAAGCAGAAACCCTAGAAAGATAAGTAAAGAATATTGTTTCATGAATTCACACTTTAATAAGTGGACCCTTACCCTGTCCACAGAAAAATGATGAACACTTACGATCGATTGAATCCTTTTTCCTCGCGGATAGTAGACCGCTATCTTCTCACGAAAGACGGCTCTACGAAAAAGACATATCATCTCGCGCTTTCTTTAGACGGCTCTCAGATCTCCTACCAACCTGGAGACAGCTTGGCGATTTTGCCGCAAAATGACCCAGACGACGTCGACTTTTTTCTAAAAGGAGTGCGCTGCACGGGAGAGGAAGAGATCTTCGATCATAGAAGCAAAAATACCTTCTCTCTTCGCTCCTATCTTCTATGTAAAGCGAATTTACATAGAGCCAATCACTCTTTTCTCAGAATGCTCCATGAGCGCTCCTCCTCTCCAGATCTCGCTGAGCTTCTTTTGAGGGAAAATAAACCTAAGCTGGTCGAATTCCTAGACAATGAGACGCCGGCTGACCTTCTAAATACCTTTTCGAAAGTCCTTGTTTCTCCCCAGGAGATTCCGAGCCTGCTTTTACCTCTGCTCCCTCGCTTCTATTCAATCGCCTCGTCGCAAAGGCTCTTTCCAAACGAAGTGCACCTGACTGTAGCTGCCGTCAGCTATACGACGAATAAAGGGGTTCAGAGACATGGGGTAGGCACACACTTTCTTTGCGAAAGAGCGCTTCTCGAGAAAACGGTTGTTCCGCTTTACATCCAGCCTTCTCACGGTTTTGCTCTGCCTGCGGATTCCAACGCCTCGATCATTTTGGTGGGGCCCGGCACAGGCATTGCTCCTTATCGAGCCTTCCTGCAAGAGCGCCTGAGTCGAAAAGCTCCAGGGCGTAACTGGCTCTTTTTTGGAGAGCGCAACCGCTCCAGTGATTTTTATTACGAAGAGTTCTGGCTCGAGTTGCAGCAGCAAAAACGGCTACATCTCGATCTCGCGTTTTCCCGTGATGGAGCCGAGAAGCTCTACGTACAGCACAACATGTGGAAGCAGAGAAAGGCACTCTGGGCCTGGATTGAAGAGGGCGCCTATTTTTATGTGTGCGGGGATGCAAAAGAGATGGCGAAAGATGTAGAGGCAACGCTTCAGAAAATCGCCGCCTCGGAAGGCGGTCTATCTGACGAAGACGCGCGCCGCAAAATCAAAGAGATGCGCGCGGAGAAGCGTTACCTGGCGGACGTCTATTAAACTCACTTACAGTGGGAGCTCAGCCGTTGTCAGAACACAAAAGCATTGCAGACCATCACCGCAGGCGAAATCGGTCAATCCATCGCCGGAGGTCGCAGTGATACCCACCGAAGAGACTGAGACATCCAGTACTTTGGCGATCTTTTTTCTCATTGCGTCGATCTGCTGCTGAAAATGAGGGCGCTTTCCTTCAATCGTAAGGGCCACATGAACAACTTGCTGCTTTCCTAACGTTTTTAGAGCGCGCTCAAGATAGACTTGAGAATCCGTGATGCCATCTTTGCGACAAAGGTCGATTGCGATCCCACCCAGAATCGGCACGCCGCTGAGAGTGGTGATCGCATTACAAATCGCGTGATACGCGACATCTCCGTCCGAATCGGCATCGAGGCCAGGTACGCCTTCAAAAATAATTCCGGCAATGATACAAGGCTTCGAAGATTCGGATGGTAAAAATCGGTGGCTGTCTTGACCGATCCCCGTGCGATAAATAGGAAAGCGATCTATTTTGGTATCCATAATGCGAACTAGTTTGCCAAAAAACGTCTCCGGAAGCAAGCGATGACAACAACACACCTCTGTAATATTTTTTTCGAGCGTGAGCTCGCAAGCCTGAAAACGCTCTCTTTAGCGCAGCTTTTCAATGAGCATCCCCTATCACTACAGCTCCAATTTCTACCTCTTTTGTATCGAAAAAAAGGTGAGCGCGTAGCCGTTACCGAATTTCCTCCGCACGATTATTTGCTCCGACTCGAGCAGCTAGGCTTTTCTGTGGAAGAGATCGACCTACTGGATCGCCCTCAAAAGCCGTTTCATCTCGAGCTATGGGGCGCCTCAAAAGCAGCTGAGAGCTGGGCAAAAGGCCATGAAGGCTCCATCACCCTTCCCGATTGGGATTGCGTCCGTGAAATTCACTCTAAGGTCTACTCCTTCGCCGCAGGAAGTCCAATCCCCGGATCGCACCTGCTCGCTAATTTAGAAGATGCGAAAGCTTGGGCCTCTGAATTTCCCGGTCCGAAAGTGCTCAAAAAAGCTTTTGGAGCCTCCGGGAGCGGCCATCTACGTTTTGAAGGAGACCTCCCGGCAGACGTTGCAGCGTCACTCTTTGATCAGAAGCTACCGCTCATTGGAGAGCCTTGGGTCGAGCGCATCTTTGATTTCAGCACACAGTGGCGCATCCAAGATACGATAGACTACATCGGAGCTACCGTGCTCAAAGTCACTCCCCACGGAACCTATCTCGGCACACTGGCAGGCGATGAAAACGTTCTTTTCAAAGAGCATTCTCGTGCACTACAAGAGCATCTCGATCAGAGTAGAGCTCTTCTCTATAAGATCCGCGCGCTGGGCTTTGTGGGAAATCTAGGCATCGATTCGTTCGTCTATCTTTGGGAAGGGAAGAGAAGATTGCGCGCCGTCTCAGAGATCAACGCGAGAAAAACGATGGGCTGGGCGGCTCTTACCATCCAGAAGCAGCATTTCTCCGATCGTATTCTTGAATTTCGGTTTGAAAAGACGAAAGAGAGAGGCTATCTACCCTCGGAGCTCAATGGTCGCTCGTTTCAAAGACAGCTAATGCTTAGTTTTTCCTAACTCATCTTTCACTTCGTTGAGGATCGCATCCATCCAACGAACGTGAGGGATCTCTTTTTTGATCTCGGAAAAGACCTCTTTTTTCGCATCTTCGAAAGACTTCACCTTCTCTTTTCGGTAAGCGAGAATCCAGAAAATGAGCGAAAGCTTAAGATGGCCTCTGATTGCCAGCTTGCACTCTTTCATGAACTTCTCCACCTCAGGATCTAGAACAGGCTCCGGTGGCTCCGGGGCAATCGGAGGAGGCGAAGGTTTTTCTTCAGGCCAAGAAAAGAAAAGCGCCACAATGGCACCAACAAGAGAGACGATGGAAAAAACGGCCCACCAGAAAAATTCGAGCCTTAGAAAAAAGGTGTCATAGAAGCGGCCTAGCATTGCGAGGCAGGCGAAAATACCACAGAGTGGCAGCAAAAATGCGGCCAAGCAGAAGAGAAGTTTCTGTTTCATCACACCTGAACCTAGCCTAATAAAAGGTTTCTGTCGATTTTCTGCTTCCTATCTATACGAAATTGCGCCGCAAATGTAAACGCACCTGTAAAAATTTCCCAATTCTCCTTATCCTGAATACAGAGGTTGCAGATGACAGATCTATTGAAAATCAAGGGCGGCAAGCCGCTCGAAGGAACGATCAAAGCGGCAGGAGCCAAAAATGCGATGACGAAACTACTCGTCGCATCACTGCTCTCTGATAAAAAATGCACATTTTACAATGTCCCAAACATTGGCGACGTGGATATCACCGTTAATCTCTGTCGAGAGATTGGCTCAGAAATCAAGTGGGATAAAAAAGCGGGTGTGCTGGAAATTCACACAGCGGAGCTGAAAACAGCTTACATACCGCAGCGCTATTCCGGATCAAATCGCATTCCGATTCTGATGATTGGCGCTCTCTTGGGGCGCACGGATGAAGATATCATCGTGCCAACACTCGGTGGCGATCTTCTCGGCATGCGTCCTGTTGATCTGCACATACACGCTCT
>JAJFMM010000138.1 GCA_021772165.1 Chlamydiota bacterium
ATTACCCGGGTATTTTCCTCTCCACCAGAGATTGATCTGCTTATCTTTTCTAGAGGGGTCGCTGAAGAGATAGTCTTTTTGCGCATCATCTTTTAAAAGAATCACATTCTTTTCCTGGCGATGCGTATCAAGGAGAAGATGGATAAACTCGTCCGTTTCGCACTTATCAGGAATCGAAAGAAGCACCGTATTCGGCCTGAGCAGCCCAAAACCATAGTTCTGAATGATCTGCTTGGCGCCTACAGACGGCTCTGCACAGAGATTCACATGGAGGTGAGATGGGATCTTAAAGCCCTCAAGATCTTCCTTGAGATTCCTGTAGGAGCTGACCTCTTCAGCCTCAGAAGGCACGCTGGCTGCAAACGTTAGGAAGCCCTTTTCTTGATTGATGGCATGTGAGAAATAGGCAAGATTCTTATTAGCAACAGGAGCATCGAAAATCGTAAGAATTTGCGGCCGCCAGCTCTTAGCACTCATTTCGAGATGACTCAGCTTGACCGTACCTTTGTGGACCAGATAAGAAAAGATGCCATGTCGCAGATCGTCCCAGTTCCCCTGCACCTTGCGCTTGGCTGTCCAGACACAAAGAAGCACAGTGAGGCAAATCACGATGAAGCTAGCACCCGGATTGATCATGAACATCGCCATGAAGCAGCCAACCGTACCAAAAAGTGGAATCAGAGTAGGTACGCGGAAAGAGGGACGCCAGCTAGGATTTTGAATAAATGTTTCAAAAAAAGCGATGCCGTTAATAAGCCCGTAGGAGACGAGACAAGCCATCGTCAACATAGGGATAATTTGATTGATATCCGTTGCAACGGTCAAGCCCATTCCGAGGGCAAAAACCACGAGTGTTGCCATGCGAGGCTCGTTTGTCGGGCCGGATCCTTTAGCAAGAAACGAGGGCAGAATGCCGTCTTTGGCAATCGCCTGCATGATCCTCGGACCACCCAGCATAGCGCCCAAGGCGCTCGAAAGGGACGCTGCCCAAATTCCCATGACAATCAGAGAGCCTGCTTTCGAAATGTGGCAGAGAATGAAGGGATGGGACTTCAAAAGATCTGCGGGGACAAAGGAGGAGAGAAATATTGCCAAAGCTAGATAGAGAATAAATACGATTCCGACGGCTCCCAGCGTTCCGATCGGAAGCGACCGCGAGGGGTTGCGCAGATCACCTGACATCGCCATTCCACACTCAATTCCGGTCATCGCAGGAAAAAAGATGGAAAAAGCGATCCAGAAACTGATTGAATTGTGAGCTTCTTCAGTGGGAAGAAGAGTTTCCGGAGGTGCTTGACTACCAAAGAAAATGGAAGCTACAGATACGCCCAGTAAAATAAAGATGAGGATCTGCGTCTTGAGCGCAAAATTTGTTGAAAAATAGGCGATCAGAACAAGCACTGTCAAAGTGACGGTTTTAATCAAAGATAAAGAAATTTGAGGATAAAATTCTTGAAGGGAGAGAGCGAATCCGGTTACGCATAGAGCAATCGAACAGAGCTGTGAAATAAAGATCAGGAGCCCAATCGCACTGCCGAATTCAATCCCAAGCGTCCTGGAAACAAGATAATAGGCACCCCCTGAACGAATCTTCATATTTGAGACAATTGCAGTCAAAGAGAGGCCCGTTGCCAGCAGAAGCAGTGCCGAAATGACCATGATGGAAATAGTTTGAAATAGACCAACATGTCCCAATACCCAGCCCACTCTCATAAAGAGAATAACGCCGAGCATCATTAGGATATTCGGAACCAGGACTCCCTGGAAAGCACCAAATTTCCCATCACTTTCGGATGCAGAAAACATAGACGGCAATTTAAATTTCATTGATTCTAGCCTCAAAATACTGCATTCTAGAAGCATCAATAAATTAAATCAAGAAAAGAAATGAAAGAACTGAAGAAACTATTTCAGAACAACCGTAATTGGGTTAAAGAAAAAACAGGTGAAAATCCGAATTACTTTAAAAGTCTAGCTGATGCACAAGATCCACTTTATTTATGGTTCGGCTGTTCTGATAGTCGGGTGCCTGCAAATGAAATCGTAGGCCTTGAGCCCGGTGAATTATTCGTTTCTCGCAATGTCGCCAACGTTTTTCCTCATACTGATTTCAACTGCCTC
This sequence comes from Chlamydiota bacterium, assembly GCA_021772165.1. Lineage (GTDB taxonomy): Bacteria > Chlamydiota > Chlamydiia > Chlamydiales > SM23-39 > JAKBAE01. The sequence goes on from JAJFMM010000138.1 coordinate 2,122, forward strand.
TCCGTCTTGGAATACGCAGTCAACATCCTCAAGGTCCAGCACGTCATCGTCTGCGGCCACTACGGCTGTGGCGGTGTCAAAGCGGCGATGGAAGAGCACCCTCTTGGCCTGGTTGATAACTGGCTCAGACACATCCGCGACGTCTATGCAAAGCATAAGGGCGAAATCGAAGCGCTCGAAGATAACACAAAACGCTACCGCCGCCTTGTAGAGCTCAATGTTCGCCAACAAGTCCTCAATGTGTGTCACACGACGATTCTTCAAGAAGCGTGGCACAAAAAGAAGCCGATCACTGTCCATGGCTGGGTATATGATCTAGAAAGTGGCTACCTCGAGGACCTCAACTGCTGCTACACATCGCTTGAGCAGGTAGAATCGATCTATAAAATGAGGTAACCTCGACTGGATTTATGTTTTTGAGGACAGGCCTGCGAAGCGCCGCCACAAAAACAGAAGTCCATATAAGCCAATTGCTTGAAGAAATCGAAGGTCAAAAATGTACAAAGTCGAGGTAACCTGGCCGAGCTAGAAAGCCCGGCCCGGAATTGCTTTCGAGTTAGAGTAGCTCTGCTGCGATCGAGGCCAGCTCGGATCTCTCCGTGCGCTCTAAGAACATATGGCCATAGATCGGTTGATTCTTGAATTTACCGACGATATACGTCAGACCATTGGAATCCTTATCGAGATAGGGATTATCTATCTGAGTAGAATCGCCTGTTAAAATCACCTTCGTGCCTTTTCCGGCGCGAGAGACGATCGTCTTAACTTCATGAGGCGTCAGATTTTGAGCCTCGTCGATGATTATGAACATTTTCGGCAAGGAACGGCCGCGGATGTAGGTCACCGCTTCCATCTCGATCTTCTTGCTTTCCATGATGAATTCCATCGTTGCGGCTCCATTCCCCTCGCCATTTGTCGTCGAGCAGAGAAATTCGAGGTTGTCGTAGATCGGCTGCATCCAGTGATACAACTTCTCCTCTTTCGTCCCGGGAAGATAACCGATATCTTTGCCCAATGGAACGATAGGCCGCGAAATGAGAATCTTAGAATATTGTCTTTCATCAAATACCCCGCGCATAGCGCATGCGAGGGCGAGAAGCGTTTTCCCTGTTCCCGCGGGACCAATCAGCGTAATCAGCTGAATATCTTCGCGGAGTAACATATCGATGGCACATCTCTGCTCCACGTTCAAAGGCTGAATGCCCCAGATATCGCGATTGATAGGTAAAAGAGGCTCAAGCCTCTTCGTCTTATGGTTGTATTTGCAAACCGCAGACGAGTTTTCTACCGAAGTGAGCACAACATACTCATTCGGCCTGAACGCTTCTTCCATAAGAGGAAGAAAACCGTCTTTATAAAAGAGATCGATATCTCTTTTGGGAACCTCAATCTTGCGTAGTCCCCTATATAGCTCTTCATAGGAATCTTTGAGGTTCTCATAATCTTCCGACTCTAGACCCATCGCCTCTGCTTTTACGCGAGTGACAAAGTCTTTCGAGACGATTACAACGCTCTCACCGCGCTGCTTCAGAAGATACGCCACGAGAAGAATCTTGTTACTGTGACGATCTTGCGGCAGAGGAAAACCTTGGATTTTCTCCGGCTTTGTCTCTAGATGGATGCGTACTTTAGGACCTTCCGGAATCTGCAACCCAGATTGAAGGTCACCTTCCACTTCAGATTTTAGCGAATCGATGTAACGGATGGTTTCACGGGCATTTTTGCCAATTTCATCGCTATGGCGCTTTAAACTATCGAGCTCTTCCAGAACAGGAAGGGCAATGACAATATCGTTGTCTTTGAATTTCGTAATGGATAAGGGATCATGAACGAGAACGTTTGTATCGATGACAAATGTTTTCCGAGCCAATTTTTTTTCCTCAGAACTGGTTGATACTTTGCGGGCAGATGGTTTATGAACCACGCTCATCAGGCATTCTCCTTTCTGTATTTTTCAACTATTCTATTTAATACTACCCGTATTCCCCTTCTCCTCCCTCGCAGCCGGGGTCTGCATTTAGAGCCAAAACTTCGTTATAGAATTTTGAATTTCTGAAAGCAACCATTTTGCTTCAAAGATTTTTCAAAAGTCATATAATTACTTTTTATTTTAAAGATAGTTGCTAGTCAAGTGCAAATTTCATCGGTTTATTCACTTCAATTTTAAATATAATGAAATTTAAATTTTACATCTTTCACATCATTCATAACCAATAATTTACTAAATCCAGCACTCAAATATCTAGAGCGCTAAAAGCAACTTGACCCTAAGGAAACATTCAAGCTATAATTAATAACGAACCAATGAAGAGGGTCCCATGAACATTACTCCTCAAATCCTAAGCATCCCCCCCTATCTCTCGACAACCTGGAAAAATATCTCCTCCATGCACGCTACCCCCGAAGGAGATGCTTTCAAGCTCTTTGTCATGCTAGCGAGCCGCATGAGAGTGGTCATTCCGGATCTGGACAAAGCCACGATTGAAACCATTTTCGAAGCCCACGCCAAGTATGGCTCCCATTCAACTGACCTACCGACGCCAGAGCAAAACAGCACACCTCCAGTCTCCTTTTCTCTACCCACATCAGGAAGCGGGATAGAGCTGCTCAATGCCGCCTCACAACACAATCCCACTCAGGCAGACTCCCCTGAACTGCCTAAAGAGATTCTCGAAAAGATTGCAGGCATCTCAAAGGTGCTAGGACTGGATCAGGCTGAACATCTACCGAAAGCAGAACCTCACTGCAACTGCCCTTACTGCCAAATTGCCAGAGCCTTTCACGGCACGCCTACTGCCATTGAAGAGAAAGCTGAAGAAGAGATCGTGTCAGAAGAAGATCTTAAATTCAGTAACTGGACTATCGAGCTATCTGCTGATCAGCTCTATACCGTGACAAATCCTCTTGATGAAAACGAGAGCTACTCTGTTTTTCTAGGAGAGCCTCTGGGCTGTACCTGCGGCGAGAAAAATTGCGAACATATCCGCGTCGTCTTGAACAGCTAAGAAGACCTAAATCACTCATATTACAAAGAAAAGAACAGGATAAACAGAATCGCCTTCGGCGGCAGGATTGACAGGATAAATCATTTCTATCCTGCCAATCCTGTCCCTCTTTTGAAACATTCCCCTCAATGAAGGGAGGCTTCCATTTTTTTTCTTGGTCTTTTAAGCGCTGTACCATAGTATTCTCTCTTACTACGTTCCTCAATGGAGATGGATATGTCCAGAATCAATCGATCCTTTTTCGCTCATCTGCTTGTTCACAGCGCTTTGCTCCTCACTTCTGTTGCTGTAGCTCAGACAAATAAGAGCCCTCAAAGTGCGAAGAAAGCCGACACTTTCAAATCCTTCACTGGAAAAGTACTCGCTAACAAAGTGCGCGTGCGTTCCAAAGCAGACCTGGATAGCCACGTCATCCGCCAGCTCACTAAAGGCGACCTGCTCCTCATCTCAGGAGAAGATGGAGAATTCTGGGCACTGCAACCGCCTAAAGGAACCAAAGCTTATATTTTCCGCACCTACGTTCTTGATGGAATCGTAGAGGCGAACCGCGTTAATGTCCGCCTCGAGCCTCATGTAGACGCCCCGATCATTGCACAACTCCATATCGGCGACTCGGTAAGCGGAGACACTTGCCCCATGAACCACAAATGGCTAGAAATTGAGCCCCCCTCCGATGCGAAATTTTTCATCAGCAAAGAGTTCATCGCGCAAGCCGGCGGCCCCGACTACCTCGTAGCCATGGAAAAGCGCAAAACAGAAGCTCACGATCTTCTCAGCAGCGCCTTTCTGATTGCAGAAGCGGAGTGCAAAAAGTCTTTCGAAGAGATGTCCGTTCTTGAAGCAACCGAGAAATTCCAGACCATCCTCAGCTCTTATGCCGATTTTCCTGATGCCGTCGCACAAGCTAAAGAAGGCCTCGCCCTTCTCAAAGAGACCTACCTACACAAAAAGATCTCTTACCTCGAGTCGCGCGCTGAATTGACCACCGATGCAAAAGAAGAGCTTCTTTCCAAACATCGCAAAGAGAGTAAAGATCTCTTTCCGAACGAAATCGTCAAGACCGATCCCAACCTCTGGCAGCGCAGACTCAAAACGAACCAGACAGACCGCATGCGCATCTGGGATACAATCGAAGAGTCTCTCTACCTAAGCTGGACAGCTTTTCACACAGGTAAGAAAGAAGACGCCTTCTACCAAGAGCAGAGAGCTAACGCCTCCGTTCTTACAGGAAAGGTAGAAGCCTACGACTATCCCGTCAAAAACAGACCTGGCGATTACGTTCTTCGCGGAACCGACGCTCCTGTTGCCTATCTCTACAGCACACATGTTGATCTAGAAAAGTATCAGGGAAAAACTATAACGCTATTAGCCAGCCCACGCCCGAACAACCATTTTGCCTTTCCGGCCTATTTTGTTCTATCTGTTGAATAACGAACCTATCTATTAATCAGATTCCATGGAAATTCGCGAATGGGCGGAGCGTATCCTATCCGCAGATACTCTTGCAGAAAAGCTTCTCAGCCCAGGTAAACTCACCGATCTTCATCCAGGAGCCCCCCTGCTCATCTCAGAGCCAGGACGCCCTGCCCACATGGGCTTCGCCAAGAGAACTCTCGAAGAAAAACTTCCCCCCTTCCACGAGCATGGAAACCAAGACAAACGCGCTGTTTGTCTGCACCGCTTCGCAGGACACGAACTGCTGGCTGTCGAGATCATGGCGTATGCCCTTCTAGCCTTTCCCAGTGCACCTGCTGCCTTTCGCCGTGGCGTCGCACACACACTCATAGAAGAGCAAGGCCACGTACAGCTCTACAGCGACCGCCTCAAGGAGATGGGCGTCCAATTCGGAGAGATGCCGCTCTACCGCCATTTCTGGCATCATGTCCCCTACCTCACCTGCCCACTTCGCTACATTAGCGCCATGAGCCTAACCTTCGAAATGGCTAACCTCGATTTTGCACCGCTCTACGGCAAATCCTTTGCGCGTTTCGGAGATACCTCGAGCGCAGCCCTGATGGCGCAGATCGAAAAAGATGAGATCCACCATGTCTCCTTCGGCTGGCGCTGGTTACAAAAACTGAAAAACCCCGAGACCACAGCCTGGGTTGCCTGGACAGATCACCTCAACCCCAAGCTGACACCTAGACGCGCCCGCGGTTTTGTGCTGAACAGAGGCAGCCGCCTCAAAGCGGGTCTTCCCGAAGAGTGGATTGACAATCTAAAACGTCTGTAAATCCATTGTTTGGAATCTATCCGGACGCTATGCTCTCGTCGCAAAATTACCCACAAGGTAAAACCATGCCTATTACAAGAGAAAGAATTTCAGAAGATTACTACAAGCCTCTGGAAACCTGCAGAGAAACAAGAACCAGGATTTCTCCCGATTATTATGGATCCCAAACCTGTGGAAGCAGCTGGCCCAGTTTCGGCAGAAGTAACTGGGGATATTCAACTCCCTCTCCCTTCTACACAGCCCCTCCCGTCTACCATCCAGCAGCGACTCACGTTTATAGCGATAGTATAGCGGGAGGAGTTCTACTCACTGCATTCGCTGTAACAGCTCTCGCCATCCTCCTGATTCCGGCTTCTACAGCTCCGAGATGCTGGAATGAAGAGGTGTGCGACCCATTCAACATATGTCACATGGAACGCGTCTGCCACACCCTCTTTTAGGAAGTGCTGGGAAACCCGCTTTCTTGAAGATTGCTAGAGATTTTTGACCACACTGCGATTTGCAGAACGAAGTTAACGTTCTTCAAGTTAACGAGTTCGACAATCACAGTGTGATCGGAAAGATCTGCAAAATTCAAGGAATGGGGTTATCCAGGCCTTCCCTTAGATGCGGAAACCGATTCGATTGCCAGACAGATAGCGCTTCAGGCCGATGTGAAAAATCTTGGATGCGATCCAGCAATAAACAAGACTGGCGGAGAGGAGAAGCAGCAGTCCACTCCAGGAAAAATCAAAGAGCAGATCTACCGGCATCGCTCCGATCAGTCCGGACGGAATGAGCGTAAAGAGCATAAAGCGAACGCCACCGGTATAGATCGTCTTAGGATAGTTGCTGAAGGTGAGAATAAAGTCGAAGAGCATCTTAGCCAATCCCCTCCCCTCTCCAACCCAAAAAGTAAGACTACCCAGTAGAATGGAAAAGGAGACAAACTGCAGTGTGCTCGAAAGGAGCCGT